>JAIFKY010000150.1 GCA_020049345.1 Anaerolinea sp. | reverse complement strand
TGGCTGATTTCAGGTCTAACACTCGGAAGCGTAAAAGGATAAACTCCATCCCGCCAAATCAATATTCCCTTTCCTTCTGACGGAGGGAAGGGAATATTTTTATCTCGATCCGTAACCGCTCTATCGGGGGCTAAGCCCTCGATAGAGCACATCTTCTGAAAAAAATGACAAAACGAATTTTTCCCACCCTCCTCACCCTTTTTCTGCTCGCAGCCTGTGCCACGCCGAAAGTTGATTCGACACCCCAAGCAGAATCTACACCTCAGCAGTGGTGGGACAGCACAGTGTTCTACGAGATTTTCGTGCGCTCCTTCAACGACAGCAACGGGGACGGCGTCGGCGACTTCAACGGCGTCACCCAAAAACTGGATTATTTGGATCAACTCGGCGTCGGCGCAATCTGGCTCATGCCCATCTTCCCATCCCCCTCCTACCACGGCTACGATGTGACCGATTATTACGCGGTCAACCCGCAGTACGGGACGATGGATGATTTCAAAAATCTTGTTGCCGAGGCACACAAGCGCGACATCCGCATTATCCTTGATCTCGTCATCAACCACACCTCAGACAAACACCCCTGGTTCAAGGAAGCCAAGAAAGATCCAAACTCGCCATATCGTAACTGGTACATTTGGAGCGAGACCGATCTCAAATATAACGGTCCTTGGGGCGAGCGAGTCTGGCATTCATCTACCAGTGGATTTTATTACGGCATCTTTGAAGCCTTCATGCCCGATCTGAATTACGCCAATCCCGAAGTGACTGCCGAGATGAAAAAAGTCGCATCCTTCTGGCTGAAAGACATCGGCGTGGACGGTTTTCGTTTGGACGCCGCCAAGCACCTGATCGAAGACGGCGCAAAGCAGGAAAACACCGAAGCCACCCACCTTTGGTATCAAAACGAGTTTTATCCCGCGTACAAGGCAATGAATCCCGAAGCGCTGACCGTTGGCGAGTTATTCGGGGATGGGTTCAGCACCATTGCCAATTACATCAAAAATGACCAGTTTGATCTGGCATTTAATTTTCAACTGGCAAACAGTTTTATCGAATCGGCAGACAGCGGCAAGGCGGGTTATCTGGCGACCACGCTTGTCACCAGCGATAAATCCATCGCGGATCATCAATATGCCACCTTCCTGACCAATCACGATCAGGAGCGGATCATGTCCCAGTTGGGCGGAGATGTGGATAAAGCCAAACTGGCGGCGTTCCTTTTGCTCACCTCGCCTGGCGTGCCGTTCATTTACTACGGCGAAGAGATCGGAATGCAGGGCAGGAAGCCAGACGAAAACATCCGCCTGCCTATGCAGTGGACTTCGGACGAGAATGCCGGTTTCACCACGGGGCGTCCGTGGCGCGCGCCTGCGGGTGATTATGTTTACGTCAATGTCGAAGCGCAGACCGCCGCGCCCGATTCTTTGCTGGAGCATTATCGCGCATTGATTCAATTGCGTAACAAATATTCCACCCTGCAAACAGGCGACTTAATTCCGCTAAAATCGAATAAACCTGCGGTGTACGCTGCCTTGCGCGTGGATGAAAATGGAACATTTTTGATCCTGGCAAATCTTTCAGGGGAAGCAATTATTGAGTACAATATCGCGCTTGACGCGGCGGGTTTGGCAGAATTGCCAACCAGCGTGGAAACTGTCTTTGGGGCAGATCAGGCTGAAAGCCCGGAAGGAAGCGGCGAAGCATTCCAAAAATATCAGCCGTTTGAAAATCTAAATCCGTATGCGATGTATGTTTTAAAATTCAATTCAAAATAACGAGGAATACAATGACGACACCTGATTGGGTAAAGGACGCAATTTTTTACCAGATATTTCCAGACCGTTTTGCAAAGAGCGGACTCAGCCCGGCAAGTTCACTGCCGTTTGAAACATGGGACTCTGCGCCTACAACGTACGGCTTCAAGGGTGGTGATCTGTACGGCGTGATCGAGAAGTTGGATTATTTGCAGGAACTAGGGATTACCGCAATTTATTTCACCCCGGTCTTTGCTTCGGCATCCAATCATCGTTATCACACTTATGACTATTTCAACGTTGATCCATTGCTCGGCGGCAACGAAGCCTTGAAAAAATTATTGGATGAAGCGCACAAGCGCAACATGCGTGTGGTGTTGGATGGTGTGTTTAACCATGCCAGCCGTGGCTTTTGGCAGTTTCATCATGTATTGGAAAATGGCGAAGGCTCGCCGTATGTAAATTGGTTTTATTTTGATCCAGAACGACTGAAGGGACGCCGCCGCTGGGGAGCCTACCCCGCAACAGGCGAATTGCACGCGCTGCAAAATGGCGCGGGAAGTTTGGAAGCAATTGGGTACCAAGGCTGGTGGAATTTACCCGCTCTGCCAAAGTTCAACACCACCACGCCCGCCGTGCGCGAATTTTTATTTGGTGTTGCCGAATACTGGATCAAGTTTGGCATTGACGGCTGGCGGCTGGATGTGCCCGGCGAAATTGACGATGATGAATTCTGGCGCGAGTTCCGCAGGCGTGTGCGCGCGATCAATCCTGAGGCTTATATCGTTGGCGAGATTTGGCATGAGGCGCAGCGCTGGCTGCAAGGCGATCAGTTTGACGCGGTGATGAATTATCTTTTCACAGCGGCGTCGCTTAGTTTCTTTGCGAGTTCGCATTTGAATATGAACGTCGTCACACAGGCTGGCGGGCTGAAAGACCGTGTGCGCACGATGCACGCGTATGATTTTGCCAATGAAGTGGATCGCATTCTGAACATCTACCCGCCTGATATCACTGCATCGCAACTGAACCTGCTCGACAGTCACGACATGCCGCGCTTTCTTTCGTGCGTCAGCGGCGATAAGGCTTCGCTCGAATTGGCATGGCTGTTCATGTTCACCATCTCTGGCGCGCCCTGCCTGTTCTACGGCGACGAGATCGGCGTGGACGGCGGACATGATCCCGAATGTCGCAAAGCCTTCCCATGGGACGAAAGCAAGTGGGACAAGGAATTGCTAGAATATGCCAAATCGTGTATTGCGTTACGCAAGGAATATGCTTCATTGCGGCGCGGCGAGTACAAACGGGTCTACGCTGAAGATCAAGTAATGGCTTACTCGCGCTCATACAAAAAAGAACATGTAACGGTTGCCTTCAATGTTTCAAACGAAGAAAAAACAATTGAACTGGCATTCGAGAAAAAGCCGCATGTGTTGTTTGGCAAACCTGTGATTGCAGGCAATAAAATCACAATTCCGCCGCGGAGTGGAATTGTATTGAAGTAAAAATGAAGAAGACCACGCTTAAAGCGTGGTCTTCTTTTATACTGCTCAAAGTTGGCATTTTTTGGCAGTAAACATAGTGCAGCATCGTGTAAGATAACGTGCCGCGCGAAACAAATTTGCCAGTTTAGGGTTGTAAGAAACGGGAGACCATCAATATGAAAAAAAGAACTGAGAAACAACTTACCAAAGGTGCGTACAGTTGGTTGCGAGCTTCTCCGCTCGGAACAGTCCCTTCTTATTTCTTCTTATCTGCACTTGGATTTGATGAGGTTTTTGCAATTCTTGGCTCAGCGCTTTGGCATCTCATGTTGCTTAAATATATCAATAACAAGGAAAGCGACTTTGTCCGCTGGCACGGGTGGCAGGCGTTTGCGCTTGCAGGCATTCGAACCATTGTGCCAATTGCATTTTGGTTTCTGGATGACGCCACGCAATCTGGCGGAGACCTGTTTGGGCTGGCAATCGTTGCATTAATTTTTCTTTGGCTTATCAACACGCCCTGGGGAAACAAACAGGTGGATGACGGCAAATGCACCCTCGCAAAATGGATGGGAGTCACAGTCACACCGGCATTGGATATTCCCGTTACAGAACAAAACGCACCCGCCATTTCAAATCAGGCAATCAATACCCCTCCCCTCATGGTTGAAGATGAGAGCAAAAAACCCGCAGACATTCTCAAAGAGATACTGAACGGCTTGCAAAGCGACGATGCCGTAAATCGTTTAAGCGCCATTGCGCGGTTGCATTCGGTCAATTACAGCAGCGAAGCCATCCGCAATGAACTGGAAAGACTCGCGCTCAACGATGAAAATGAAGATATTCGCAAGAATGCACTTGCCGCGCTCGATCTCGCCACACAGCGCAATATCCGCAATCACTTCAACAAGATCGAACGCAGAAACCGGACCATTCTTTTGGCGGAAGTCACTGAATGGCAAAAACTCGGCTTTCTGGAAAAACAAACTGCAGAAGTAATTCGCCGGCGCTATGACTTTGACCTTACACCGCCAACCGCCCCCAAGCCCTTCGAGCAAACTCAGCGCGAATCTGTGCCCGTTCAATCGCCAATTACTCCGCCGGCGCAGGCAATTCCTGCATCCGTTGCCCAGCCTGTTGCGATGCAAACCAGCGCACCCATATTGCCCCGCCCCCAGCCGCAACCCGCTCCCGCTGAACCGCGCCCCACTTTATTACAAACCCTGCTCAGCGAAACCAGCATCAAGATCGCGTTATATCTCGGCGCGTTTTTTGTGATCGCATCTGCCGCGATTCTTGCGGCGGTATCGCCAATTTTACGGACGCCCATCCTGATTCTCGCCACGATCATCTTCGGTGGACTCTCCGTTGCAATCCATAAAAGACTGCCTCAGCCAAGTTTCGCGCTTTTCATTGTCTTCTCTTTTCTGATGCTTATCACGGCAAATGTAATGGAAGATGCACTTAATCTATCTGATCCGTTCAGCGCAGGCTATTGGGTATTCGTCTCGGCATTCATGACATTGGTCTGGGGTTTTGGGACATGGCTTTATGAATCACGCGTATTCAGCATCACAGCGTTTGCCGCCTTTACGTTCGCCCTCTACCGCATCGGCGGCATGTTTGACGCCAAAATGGAATTCCAGGCAAGCATGTCAGGACTCGCCGCGCTGGCAGGACTGACTGGAACATGGGCGCTCAAAAAGTGGAAAAACGCGACATTTTCCCTGCCTCTTTTCCTAACCGTGCAATTTTTGCAGGTGATGGTAATTGGCGCCGCAATCATCCTCTTTTTTATTGAAGTCATTAATCCATCTACAACTCCGCTCTGGAACCTTGCCTCCGCCTTTACCCTGGGATTTGCCTGCATCTTCTACGTATTTTCAGATCTATTATTCCCCTTCCTATTCTTTCCGTGGCTCGCCGCAGCCGCCCTTATTCCAATACCGTGGTTTATCGGCATGGGCTTTGACCTTGAAAGCCTCGGCACAATGATCCTCTTTGCCATTTGGGGGGTGCTCATCTCGGTCACCGGCGACATTTCACATAAACTGGAAATAACGCGCAAATACAGCCTGCCCGTCCTGCTTGCATCCATTCCAACTTTTGCCATGGCAATTATTAGCGGACTCCTCCACGAAACCGCAATCGGACTCGTCACTGCATTGGGAGTGGCTTTCGTCTATGGCTTCCTGCACCTCCTCCGCCCGCGTGGATGGTTATGGGCGCTGGCTTTATTCAATTTCACCATCGCCTATTTTGCCTTCTTCGCGCTGGACTTCATCGAAAAACTAAATATCTTTAGCGGCTACCCACTGCTGATCTTGAGTCTTATCTTCCTTTTACCGGAATTATTCCTCAAGGCAGATTTTTCAGCGGACAAGCCCTGGCGCGTTCCGCCGCGTATTTATGGCGCATTGTTGACCGCGTTTAACTTTATCGTTTTTGCGCCCTTAAAACAAATGCCGCTGATCAACACAGCCGTCATTTTTCTCGTGTACGCCATCTTCTTTGCGATCTATGCACTGCGATACAACAAAGCCATGCTCGGCTATATCGCCGCCACGGCTTTAACCATCAGCGTTTTTTATACCTTCAACCATTTCAAACTGGATGCCTGGCTGGAAGCCCTGAGCATTTTAAGCGTGCTTTATTTCTTCAGCGGCTACGCGCTCAGAAAGAACGAAGTCCGCGCTGCGTGGCGTACAACGCTGGAAGCCAGCGGATTAATCCTTGGCAGTGTGACTTCCCTGGTGGCGTTGTTCGCGCTAAAGGAAAATAGCGGATGGTTTGTGGCGGTGCTCGGGGCGCTGTTCATTGTTCAAATGTACAGCCGTAAGCAAAGCCTGTTCGAGTTCGGCGCGCACACGATTCTGTCAATTGCCATTTATCTCATTCTGCTTGACTTTAATTTCGTTGAAGTTACACATACCTTGATGGGAATCAGTCTGGTGATCCTCAGTCTGGACTTGGTCTTCTCGCGCACCTATCACGATCTGCGCGTGCTGGAGTGGGTTGCCAAAGGCATGGGCGCAGTCCTTGCGCTTATCTCCAGCCTGATGCTACTCGATGGGAACGATCTTCTGCGCAACTCCATCAGTTTTGCGATTTATACAGTTTTCTTTGCAACCTATGCCCTCTCTCAACGCAAAGCAGTTTATGGATATATTCCCGCCGCATATCTCGCCCTGACAATTTTCTTCTCCCTTGAATACTACAAGCTGGATGCATGGCTGCCTGCGTTAACCGGACTCGCGGTCTTGTATTATTTGGCAGGATTCATTATCAGAGACCGCGAAACTCAAAGGGGCGTAACAACTTCATGGTCAGAAATGATGCGATTAAGCGGGCTGGTGTTGGGCGGCATCCTGTCCATATCCGCCTTCATCGTAGAAAAAGAATACGGCGGATATTTCATCGCAGTGAGCGCGGCGCTATTTATTGTGGAAATGTTCGTGCGCAAAAATGGCTGGCTGGAAGCGGGTGTGCAGATATTGGCGGGCATGTCGGCATTTATGTTGGTGCAGGGATTCAATGTGACCGAAGCCGCATATTACGTTCTGGCAGTTGGTTCTACCTGGCTGACGCTCGATATGATCTTCGTCAAAACATTTACAAGCCTGCGACCACTCGCGAAAGTTGTCTGGGCGCTGGGCGGTATCCTGGCAATCGTCAACATCGTTTTATTGCTTGAACTCGGCATAGAACAGCCCGCGCAAACTGCGGTCTGTTTTGGCATCTATACTTTGGTATTCCTTATCAATGTGGTTGTGCGCCCACAGCCAACGCTTGGATATATCCCCGCCGCATATCTTCCACTGACCATTTTTTATATTCTTGATTTTTACAAACTCGACCTGTGGCTGCCTGCATTGACCGCGCTTGCCATTCTATACTTTGCATTTGGAATTTTATACGGCTCCAAAAAAGAATGGGGCGAAATGCTGCGCAACAGTGCGCTGACCTTGGGAAGCCTTGTCTCCTTGGGCGCATTGTTTACGCTGAAAGAGTTTAGCGGATGGTATATGTCCATCACCGCGATCCTGTTCGTGGTGGAAATGTTCGTGCGCAAAAAAAGCGCGTTCGAAGCAGGCGCGCAAATATTCTTTTCAACTGCCATATTCATGATCCTGCGCGATTTCAACGTGACAGACATTGCATACATTGCGCTGGCGATCAGTCTGCTTTGGCTCGGACTGGATGCGGTCTTGTACAAAACATATCCCGCGCCGCGTCTGCTGGCTTGGCCCATGCGGGGGTTGGGCGGACTGCTGGC
>JAIFKY010000252.1 GCA_020049345.1 Anaerolinea sp. | reverse complement strand
TTTTCCATCGGCAGTTTGTAAAAATGCCACAATCCCTGCACCGATTGCCCCGAAAGATTCATGTAGGTCTGCGGTTTGGCAAGGATGATTTTGCGCTCTTCATACAGCGCAGACATCACAATCGCTTTGGATTGCAGTCTCATGCCGCGCGCGTTGAGTCGCACCGCAACACGGTCAATGAGCATGAAGCCGATGTTGTGGCGCGTGTCTCTGTATTCACGTCCAGGGTTGCCGAAGCCGATCAAAAGGAAGGTGTCAGTCATGGTTATTAGTTTTTGCGGAGGCGGAGGATTAAGGAGAAGAAGGCAAACAAAACCAGGGTGATCAATCCGCCGCGCGCGAAGATTGAATAAATCGAAGCGGATGTTACCGACGCTGGGTTGGCAGGCAAAGGCGTGGGCGAGGGAAATGATGGGGAAACGGTCACAGGCAATTCGGTCGCAGTTGGCAGTGCTGTGTAAAACTGGGATGGAAGGGTCGCCGTCGGCGATTGGATAGGAAGCGGATCATCGTTGCGGATCTTCAAATCTGAAATAATCACGTCCTGTGAAGAACCATCTTGAAGAAAGACTCGCAGGTGCAAAATATAGTCACCGTCGGTGAGTGTGGTCGTATCCCACGTGGCTAGGGTGGAACGCTCCGCGCTCACAGGCTGGGAAAATGTTTGGATGGTGAACCAACTATCCGCAGGGTTGGAGGCGTAGGAGAAAGCCAGTTCAGCAGAGGCAAAATCGGGGATATTCATATTCCCCACAATCTCCACCTGCCCGCGCAAAACATCCCCAGACAGCGGAGAGACAATCGAAACATTCGCCGACTGGATGAGAAGAACAAAAGAAACCAAAAGTTGTTTGAACATGGCAATCTGTAAGTTTAACATGAAGGGGAAGGCGGGTCAAATTGCAAAAATTTTGGAATTGGAATGCGCTGACAATTCTCGAATAATTAATTTTCTGGTAAACTCAGGCTGTTCAAGCATACTTACTACATAGTGGGTTAACCCGCTTACTCAGGAGATCAAGTTATGGCAAAATCCCGCTCAGACCAAATGGTGGAACGCCTTCGCAGTCTACAGGCAGCCGCACCCGATATTGAAGCCTCCGCCGTTGTTTCTGTTGACGGTCTCATCATGGCTTCCGCCTTGCAACAGGGCGTGGAAGAAGATCGTGTTTCGGCCATGTCTGCGGCTATGCTCAGCCTCGGCGAGCGCATTTCCGGTGAATTGGGACGCGGCGGTTTGGAGCAGGTTTTCATTAAAGGCGATAAAGGCGCAATTGTGCTGACAGCCATCGGCGAAGAAGCCGTATTGACCGCAATGGCGCGTCAGGATGCGAAACTCGGCATGTATCTGCTGGAGATGCGTCGCGCTGCCGAAGACCTAGTGAAATTGGTTGGATGAACAGAAAGAAATTTTCTCACCAAAATAATTCGCAACCCCGAATGGGGAGGGCTTAAACGCCCTCCCCATTCTCTTTGTATTTTTAATGATGTCATTGCGAGGACGCTCTTGTTCTTGTCCGAAGCAATCCCCAATTGTGTAAGAGATTGCTTCGGGCGGAAGATCGTCGCCCTCGCAATGACATGGAGATAATTTATGACCACAAAATACTTATTTTTCACTGGCGGCGTTGTTTCCTCTGTCGGCAAAGGCGTAACAGCCGCCGCATTGGGGCTACTGCTCAAGGAACGCGGATTCAAGGTTGCAGTACAAAAACTTGACCCGTATATCAATGTTGATCCGGGCACCATGTCTCCATATCAACATGGCGAAGTGTATGTGCTGGATGACGGCGCAGAAACCGACCTTGACCTGGGTCACTACGAAAGGTTCATTGACAACCGCCTGACCCGCGTCAGCAACTTCACCACGGGGCAGGTCTACGCCGAAACCATTTCCAAGGAACGCCGCGGCGATTATTTGGGCGGGACGATCCAGGTCATTCCGCATATCACCAACGAGATCAAACGCCGCATCGGATTGGTGTCAAAAGAGACCGGCGCGGAAATCGTCATCCTCGAGGTCGGCGGAACGGTCGGCGATATTGAGTCACAGCCGTTTCTCGAAGCCCTGCGCCAACTCCGCAATGAAGTGGGGCGCGAGAACTGCCTATTCGTGCATGTCACCTGGCTCCCCACCATCGGCGCCACGGGTGAAATTAAAACAAAACCAACTCAACATTCGGTGGCCGCGCTGCGCTCCATCGGCATTTCACCCAACATCATCATCGCCCGCGCCGACCAGGAAGTAGATAAAAGCCTGTGCGAAAAAATCGCACTCTTCTGCGACGTTGAAAAAGACTCGGTCATCCCAATGAAAACCGCAGACGTACTTTACGAAGTGCCGTTGCTTTTGGAAAAAATGGGCGTCGGCGAACTGGTGCTCAACAAACTCAACCTGAAAGCGGAACGCCAGCCAAACATGGAGCCGTGGGAAAAACTTGTGGAACATGTCCGCAAGCCGAAGCCCTCCGTAAAAGTTGCGCTGGTCGGCAAATATGTTGAACTGCAAGACGCCTACATGTCGGTGCGCGAAGCGCTCAAACACGCCGCGCTTGCAAACGATGTTGAAGTTGAAATCAGTTGGGTACATTCCGCCGACCTCGAAAAAGATAAAGGCTGGGAGGTTGTCAAACAAGCAGATGCGGTGCTTGTACCTGGTGGCTTCGGCTCGCGCGGCATCGAAGGAAAAATTTTAGCGGCACGCTACGCGCGCGAAAATAAAATCCCCTATCTCGGTTTGTGTTTGGGAATGCAAGTCATGTGTATTGACTTTGCGCGCAACATCCTCGATCTTGAAGAAGCCAACTCTTCTGAATTTGATCGCGGCACCAAACATCCTGTTATAGATTTGATGATCGATCAACGTTCGATTACCGACATGGGCGGGACAATGCGCCTCGGACTCTACCCGTGCCTGATCCAACCCGGGACGAAGACCGCCGCCGCCTATGCAGTTCCCAGCGTAGATGAGAGGCATCGTCACCGCTTTGAGTTTAACAATTCCTATCGTGACGACTTCGAAAAACATGGCATGGTCTTCTCAGGACTATCCCCCGACGGCAGACTGGTCGAGATCGTTGAACTGGCAGATCACCCCTACATGGTCGCAAGCCAATTCCACCCTGAGTTTTTGTCGCGTCCCATGAAACCACATCCATTGTTTCTAGGGCTGCTCAAAGCGGCGAAAGAACGAGCAGGGAAGTAAAAAGTAACGGTGGGCGCGTCGCGCCTTTCAATGCAAAAACTTGGAGGTCTTGAAGACCTCCAAGTTTTTGCATTGAATCAAAAAGTCCTGTCTTTCGACAGGACTTTTTTTCGAACAAACTGACGTGGATTAGACGCCGGAAAGGCTGGAGTTGACTTTGCTGAATACGTTGCCGATAATTGGTCCGAGGATCATGAGGGCCGCAATAACGACAATGGCTACCAAAACGAGAATTAGAGCATATTCAACAAGACCCTGACCTTTTTCTTTGGGTGAAAATAACATTTTATTTAATCTCCTTTCTTCTGAATTTCTCAGGAAGGTCTCCTAAGATGACTTTATTTTACACTGTCTGGAAAATAATGCAAGGGGCTAGAGGTTCATTTTCCTAACAATTATGTCAGCCCTGCAAGAACAAAACTTCAACAAATCACCCGCCAAAGCCTTTTGGAACTTCAGCATATACGCCACGCATTGATTCGGGCAAACCAGCCGCAAGGGTGAACATCAGGCGGTCAGTAAGAGAAAGGGGCGTATCGTTTGGGTTCGGTAAAATAGGCGGAAGCAATTTTATCGTCAAGGCAGAGCGGTGCGGAAATCTTTTGAAGACTTGATCTGTGCCAACCACTGTCACCGGAATGATCGGGCAGTTCATTTCAATCGCCATTCTGGCAGTGCCTGTTTTTGCCACAGCGAGTCCCCTGCCTTTTGAACGCTTGCCTTCCGGAAACATGCCCAGGATTTGTCCATGAGCAAGGACTTTGTGCGCATGGCGCAACGCCCACTCATCTTTTTCGCCGCGATTGACAGGGAAGGCGCACAGAACCCGCAGCAGCAGATCAAGCGGGGTATTAAATAATTCCGCCTTGCCCATGTAGCAGATGGCGCGCGGCACGGCAAATTGCATGGGGAAAGCATCAAAATTGGTGACATGATTTGCGGCGATGATCACAGGACCATCCAACGGAAAATTCTCCCGCCCCTCCAGTTTTATCACCGTGACAGTGTCAAAGAAAATGCGAATCAACCGAAAGATAAAACGACGCGTGGGCGAATCTTCCAGATAATATTTTTTTCGGTCACGCGGATCAAAATCCTGCTGTGTGTTCAAGATAGCCTCTTCATCTAAATTAAATAAAATGCGATTATACTTGATACATTATTCACAAACACCATACCTAGGAGCTATAAAATGGATACCACAATTGAAAGCATCTCCGCGCTTGAAGTTCTTGATTCACGCGGCAACCCCACTGTTGAAGTGGAAGTAGTTTTGATGGACGGAGCATGGGGTCGCGCTGCGGTTCCCTCTGGCGCATCCACTGGCGAGCATGAAGCCCTGGAAATGCGCGACGGCGATAAGAAACGTTATCTTGGCAAGGGCGTGGCGAAGGCTGTTGCCAACGTCAACGGCTTGATCTCAGACGCGCTCTTCGGTTGGGATGCCTCTGACCAGAGAGGAATTGATGCTGAACTGCTTACCCTCGACGGAACACCCAACAAAGCCAAACTGGGCGCGAATGCGATTTTGGGCGTCAGCCTTGCAGTTGCCAAAGCCTCGGCAAATTCATTCGGAATGCCGCTCTACCGTTACCTCGGCGGCGTGTACGCCCACGTACTTCCCGTGCCTATGATGAACATCATGAACGGCGGCGCGCACACCAACTGGCAAAGCACTGACATGCAGGAATTCATGGTGATGCCCTTCGGCGCGCCATCCTTTACGGAAGGCTTGCGCTGGGGCGCAGAAATTTATCACGCGCTCAAATCTGTATTGAAGGAAAAAGGCTACGGAACACTGGTCGGCGACGAAGGCGGATACGCACCTGCGCTCAAAGCGAACAACGAAGCCATTGAGTTGATCCTCGCTGCGATTGAAAAGGCTGGATTCAAAGCGGGTCGTGGACAGGAAGTTGCCATTGCGCTTGATCCTGCCGCTTCTGAACTCTATGACGAAAAAACAAAGAAATACAATCTCCGCAAGGAAGGCAGAGAATTGACCGGTGAGCAGATGGTTGAGTTCTGGGCGAAGTGGGTAAAAGACTACCCCATCGTTTCCATCGAAGATGGTCTCGCGCAGGATGACTGGAGTTCCTGGAGCCTGATGGTCAAGGAACTGGGCGACAAACTTCAAATCGTTGGCGATGACTTGCTTGTGACCAACCCTGAACGCGTCCGCAGAGGAATTGCAGAGAAAGCCGCAAATGCCCTGCTCGTAAAAGTCAACCAAATTGGCTCGCTGACAGAAACCATTGAAGCAGTGGAACTCTGCCACCGCGCAGGCTGGCGCGCAGTCACATCTCACCGCTCAGGCGAGACCGAAGACTCCACCATCGCAGATTTGGCTGTTGCACTCAATACGGGTCAGATCAAAACTGGCGCGCCCGCCCGCTCAGACCGTGTGGCGAAGTACAATCAACTTCTGCGAATTGAAGCAGAGTTGGGCGATACCGCAAGATACGCCGGCTGGGATGCACTAAGAAAATAACAAGTTGCTTACTAGCGAGGACAATGTCCTCGCTAGTTTTTTATTACGGGACACAAAGCGGGTTTTGAGTCTTTTTTATCAGCAGACCTTATCGGAAATAACGCGTGAGACGCAGATAAACGCTGATTCAAAGAAATTATCGGCGTTTTTTTGTGCGCGAAACGGTACCGCAGGGAAAGGTGACAGCCACCTTGTATTTTGGGGCATATATCCTTTCAAGAACAAATGACTGTCACCTTTTTACCCCGAAATATTGAGAGGATATGTGAAACGATCATCCAAAACAGGTTTGGGTATATTACTAATAAAATCTAGCCTTTTTGGAAATCGGGCAAATAAGGTTCAGAATAGTCTTGATCTTTTTCAAAATATCATTATAATGCTGGAGTTAGTTTATCCAACCGCTAAACAAAGTCTGGAAATCACCTATGATGCTCACTGGCGATCAGGAAAAAGTACGGAAGGTAAACAGGTCTCTTGTATTAAATACCCTCCGACTTCACGCGCCAACATCACGCGCTCAGGTGGCGAATATTACAGGTTTGACCAGAGGGACAGTTTCCAATATCGTCAATGTGTTGCTCGAAGACGGTTTGGTTTTTGAAGATAAATTACAGGATTCAAAAATTGGTCGTCCATCCATCCTTTTAGGCTTAAGACCTGACGGCGGCGCAGTGATTGGGGTGGAAATTGGGGTGGATTTTATATCAGTTCTTCTTACTAACTTTGTGGCAGAGACCTTGTGGGAAATCAGAGTCCAAACCACTTTATCGCAATCTCAAACTGACATTATTAACCAGACGGAAAAATATATAGATCAGGCGCTGACAATAGCCAAAGAACAAACGTTGCGTCCTTTGGGGATAGGCGTTGGCGTGCCCGGGCTTGTCAATGTCCGCCAGGGCAATTTGATTATGGCTCCGAACCTACACTGGAAAAATGTACCGCTTCGGTTAATGTGGAATCAACGCTTCCACTTACCCATTTACATTGATAACGAAGCAAATTTATCGGCTTTGGGGGAGTATTATTTTGGCATGGCTAGAAATGTTGACAATTTTATTTACCTGACTTCCGACATTGGCTTGGGCGGCGGTATTGTGATTGACGGAAGGCTGTTTCGCGGCGGACATGGGTATGGAGGAGAAATAGGACACATCCAGCGTAATCCGCTGGGCGAAAAATGCGGCTGTGGACGTGTTGGCTGCTGGGAAACGCAAGTTGGACCGCGCGCGGTCTTGAGCCGAGTTAAAAAAGAATTTCAAACTCACCATGATCAATTATTGTTGGATGCCTGTTCAGGCGATTTTGATAACCTGACCTTTGAGATGGTGGTGAAATTTGCCTTGAACGGAGATTTGATCTGCCGTCAGGCAATTGAAGAAGTTGCTGTTAATTTAGGAGTTGGAATTGCCGATCTGGTCAATATTTTTAATCCCGACTTGATTGTGATTGGAGGGGCGTTTATCCTGGGGAAGGATATTATGCAATCAATCATTGAGAAGGCGATTCTTTCCAACGCATTACAACCTGCCACTGATAATTTACGAATTGAATTTTCCGAGCGCAGCACAGAGGCATGTGTGCTGGGCGCCGTGGCGGTTGTATTAGATGATATTTTGCGTGAAATGGTGATTAGTTAGAATCCCAAGGAACGCGATTTATAACTGTTCTTATTTTGTGCGCGGAGGTGACACCCCAAGATAGTTAACATTTTTTTGTTCAATGAATACGCGTCGAATAAACCTAGTTAATGAAGAAGGAGTATGAAATGAAATCCAATCGTATTTTAGTAGTACTATTCACCCTGATGGTGATTGCGTCACTGCTCGCTGGCTGCGGCGGCGCTGCAGAACCC
>JAIFKY010000223.1 GCA_020049345.1 Anaerolinea sp. | reverse complement strand
CACAAGAAGCCGTCTTTCAATGGAAAGGCGGTTTTCGTTTATGTAGGTCGCACGCCCCATCGAGGGATGATATTCGAGTCCTGCCGGGAGCCAAGAAACAGAGACCATCTTCTCTTTTTTGTTTATAATGGACAACATGAAAAAGAACAAACCCCATATTCTGTTAACAAATGACGACGGCATTCGCTCCCCTGGTCTTTGGGCAGCAGCCAGTGAACTTTCCAAAATTGGCTACGTGACTGTCGCCGCGCCGCGCGAGCAATCTTCAGGCATGGGACGCAGTTTGCCCAGCACCTCAGACGGGATCATTCGCAAAGAGCAGATTCAGGTCAACGGTCAGGAATGGAGCGTTTATGCGGTAGGAGGCTCTCCGGCCCAGTCTGTCTTGCATGGCATTTTGGAAATTGTTCCACACAAGCCTGATCTGGTCGTTTCAGGAATTAATTACGGTGAAAATGTTGGGTTAGGCATCACCATCTCTGGGACAGTCGGGGCGACGATGGAAGCCGCATCGCTGGGATTTCCTGCGCTGGCGGTCTCACTTCAAACCGATACACAATATCATTTATCTCATTCAGAAGATATTGATTTTTCAGCCGCTGGATATTTCACCGCCTATTTTGCGCGGTTACTGCTCGAAAAAAAGTTTCAACAAGAAGTGGATTTGGTCAAAGTAGAAGTGCCGTCACACGCCACGCCTGAAACTGCGTGGCAAGTGGGCAGGCTTTCGCGCAGCCGATACTATGACCCGGTGCCTGCAAAACGAGATTCCTGGGAACAACCCGGTCCCATTTCATATCAGCACAGCAAAGGCGTCGAACTGGAAGCCGAAGATACCGATGCTTACATTTTGCGGGTAAAGAAATTAGTCGCCGTCACGCCGCTAAATTTAGACATGACCGCCCGAGTCAAGTTTTCAGATTTTGACAAACTCTTAAGAGACTAATAAAAAAAGCGGAGAACCTCAAAGTTCTCCGCTTTTTTGTCTATCGTCAGTCGTTCCTGGTCATGGCTTACAACTCGTTCACGCGTCTTGCGATTTTATCTTTTGCTCTCGCTACAAACTCAGCCAGTGGAATATTGTTCTGCTGACTTCCATCACGCGCGCGCAGAGAAACCTGCCCCGCCTGCATTTCGTTATCACCGACAACAAGCATGTACGGCACTTTCATCAACTGCGCCTGACGAATCTTGGAGTTCATGCGCTGGGCTGACGCATCTGCGTGGGCGCGGATTCCGTTTTCGCGCAACTGCTTCGCAACGCTTTCGGCATAGTCATTCTGGGCATCCGTGATTGAAATGACGCGCGCCTGTTCCGGCGAAAGCCAGACGGGGAAGTTGCCCGCGTAATGCTCGATCAAGAATCCAACCATGCGCTCGTGTGTGGAGAGCGGCGCGCGGTGAATACAAATTGGAACTTCATCGTGCCCTTCTTTATTTGTGAACTTCAAGTCAAAGCGCTCAGGAACCGCAAAATCGACCTGATTTGTGGCAAGCGTAAATTCCTTGCCAATGGCGCTCCAGATCTGCACATCAATCTTGGGTCCATAAAAAGCGGCTTCGTCTTCAGATTCCACAAAGGGAATATTGCCATTCGTCATGGCGCGCCGAACCATATCTTCGGTCTTCAACCACAGGCGTTGATTATCCACATACTTCTTGCCCAAACCATCCTTGGCGTGCAGGCTAAAACGCATGACATATTTTTCGATATTGAAGATTTCAAAATATTTATGGTACAGGTCAATCACACCCATAAACTCCTGCTCGAACTGTTCTTCAGAGCAGTAAATATGCGCATCATTCATCTGCATCGAACGCACACGCATCAAGCCAAAGAGTTCGCCTGATTTTTCGTAACGGTAGCATGTACCGTATTCCGCGAGGCGCACAGGCAAATCGCGATAAGAACGTCCCTTTGAGCCGAATATCTTGTGATGCATCGGGCAGTTCATCGGCTTGACATAATACTTCACACCTTCCAATTCCATCGGCGGATACATGCTCTCGGCGTAATAAGGCAAATGCCCAGAGCGGATGAATAAATCTTCCTTCGTTAGATGCGGCGTCTTAACTCGAGAGTAGCCAGCCTTCTCTTCCATTTCCTTCGCCAACTTCTCCAATTCATCCACTATCACGGTTCCATTTGGAAGCCAGAGGGGTAAACCAGGACCAACCTCATCATCGAAGATGAAAATTTCCAATTCCCTGCCCAACTTGCGGTGATCACGCTTCTTCGCTTCTTCAAGTTGGTGGAGATAATCCTCAAGTTCTTTTTTACTCTCCCAGGCTGTTCCGTACACGCGCTGGAGCATCTTGTTTTTTTCATCGCCACGCCAGTACGCGCCGGCAATACTCATCAACTTAAACGCGTCCTGCTTGATCTCTTTCGTCGTCTGCACATGCGGACCACGGCACAAATCGGTAAACGAATCCTGTTGATAAATGGAAATATCGGGCTTCTCGTTTAGCGGGTTGCCATATTCGTCCAATCCGCCTTTTTCAAGTCCTTCGATCAACTCCAATTTATACGGCTGGTCGGCAAAAATTTTCTTCGCCTCTTCGGCAGAGACGATGGTCTTTTTGAACTCATGTTTTCCCTGCACAATTTGTCTCATGCGCTTTTCAATCAGCGCCAAATCTTCTGGCGTGAGGTTGCGCGACAAATCAAAGTCATAATAGAAACCATTCTCCACTGGCGGACCAATGGTAACTTTTCCGTCGGGGAACATCTCCAAAACTGCCTGAGCCATAACATGCGCCGCAGAGTGACGGATTTTATACAATTGTGTATCTTCATAACGTTCTGTTTGTTGCGCCATTTTTACTTCTCCTTTGGCACATCGAAAATCCAGTGACTTTCGAGTCCATTACATTAAACAAAAAATTCTCACCCAACAACGGGGCGAGAATTAATTCACGCGGTACCACCCGATTTACCCTGAACTTATTAAGGGTATCTCTTAAGCCTCTAACGGAGCAACCCGTTCAACTTACTAAATGATCGCTTTATTGATCACTGTTCTGTCTCACGCTCACAAGGGGTTTTCGGTGATGATTTCTGGAAGATGCTCTCAACCAACGGCTTCTTCTCTCTGTCAGAATAAATATCACGTACTCGTCTTGGTCAACACGTTTCTGTCATAAACAGTGGGCGGAATAGGGCTCGAACCTACGACCTCTGCGATGTCAACGCAGTGCTCTAACCAACTGAGCTACCCGCCCGAAGGATGAACATTATACCGAAGGTCATAAAAATTGACAATGCCTGCGGTATAATCCGCTTCGCTATGGCAAGACGCAAAACACCCGAAGAACTCTCCGTGGAAGAACTTCGCCGATTGCTGGTGGAAAAAAGACGCGGCGCCCGCAAGGAACGACTGGAGCATTTTCGCCGCACAGGACGCGTGATCTCCGTTGCTCCCGATCTATCCGATTTGGACTCGCATCAGCCTTCGCCGATAGTGGATACTACAGAAGCGAGAGAATCCACACCTGATCCAATCCCCGCAAACCCGCGCCGCAAATTCATGGATCGCGTTCTGCTGGGCGTGGAAGTGCTGGCAGTTATTGGATTAATCGGCGTGCTGTTAAACGGACTTGGATTGCTCCGCACACTTAATACCGAAGTGGTCGCAGCGCTTAATCCTGAAACAGCCACGCCAACGCCCTTGGTCATGGCAATCATTCTGCCGTCGGGGCATGTTCCGCCAGATGCTCAGGGCAACACACAGCCCAACGAAGCAGAAATTCCCGATCACCTGCGCCCGATGGTGCAGTCGCTTGCAAACGTTCCAATTCCAACCGCTGCGCCAGATCAGGCAGTTCGCATTCAAATTCCCAGCATCAATGTAGACGCGCCCATTGTCCAAGGCGATGGCTGGGAGCAACTCAAAAAGGGAGTCGGGCAGTACGTTGGCTCCCCAGACCCAGGGCAGGACGGGAACGTTGTCCTTTCGGCGCACAATGATGTCTACGGCGAATTGTTCCGTTATTTGGATCGCCTCGTACCCGGCGATCAAATCATTGTTTACACTCAACA
This sequence comes from Anaerolinea sp., assembly GCA_020049345.1. Classification (GTDB taxonomy): domain Bacteria; phylum Chloroflexota; class Anaerolineae; order Anaerolineales; family Villigracilaceae; genus Villigracilis. The sequence continues at coordinate 5,041 of JAIFKY010000223.1, read as the reverse complement.
GCGGCAACATGTTTATATCGTTGACCGCACCGTTCTGGTTGAACCCACCGCAGTGGAAGTGATGGCTTCCAGCGGCAGCCCAACCGTAACGCTCATCTCGTGCTATCCATATCTTGTTGATAAACAGCGCATTGTTGTCTTTGCGCGATACCAAAACTAGGAGAAATAAAATGGCTAAGAAAAACAAAAGATCAAATCAATCCACACCCGCCGCAATCACACCCGCGCCGACCACAGAATTCAACCCTGACTACACGCTGGTGAAAAAAGACCTCACACGCATTGGTTTGCTGGCTGGTTTTTTTGTCGTCGTACTTGTTGCCCTCTCATTCTTCTTAAAGTAGATTTTGAATGAACTGGCTAAAGAGGAAAGACCCAAAACGGTCTTTCCTCTTTTTGTTGGAGATATAATACAGGCATGACAACTTTTGATGTAACACTTGAAAAACTAACCTACGGCGGCGAAGCCATGGGGCGACTGCCCGACGGGCGCGCGGTGTTCGTACCATTTGGCTTGCCTAACGAACAAGTCCGCGTGGAGTTGACAGAAGACAAGAAAAATTTTGCGCGCGGAAAATTGATTGATCTATTAAAAGCATCGTCTGAAAGAATAGAGCCAAAATGCAAACATTTCGGGAAGTGCGGCGGCTGTCATTACCAAAACCTGCCGTACGAAAAACAATTGCAGGCAAAGACAGAAATTTTGCGCGACCAATTGCAAAGAATTGGAAAAATCGAAAACCCTCAGATAAGGCAAATGATTGCATCGCCGCTTGAATGGAATTATCGCAACCATGTGCAATTCCACCTTACGGCAGAGGGCAAGGTTGGGTTTATAAATGCCAAGGGAAATTCCACCCTGCCCATTGAAGAATGTCATTTACCCGAAACAGGGATCAACGCCTTTTGGCGCGAATTGCAATTCGAGTCGAACAAAGAGGTGGATCGCGTCTCTCTGCGCGCGGGGCAGAATGAAGAATTAATGGTCGTGCTTGAATCCGAAAATCCCGAAACGCCAGAGATTGAAATTGAAGCGGATGTTTCGGTTGTGCATTTATTTGACGAACACGCCATTGTCCTTGCGGGGCAGGATAACCTTCTGTTCAATATTTCCGGGAAAGACTTTCGCGTTTCTGCCGCATCCTTCTTTCAGGTCAATACTGTGATGGCAGAAAAAATGGTGGAATATTTAATATCAAAACTACCTGTCACTCCATCCACCACCCTACTGGATGTGTACTGCGGAGTTGGTTTGTTTAGCAAATTCTTCGCGGCAAAATGCCAGCAAGTGATCGGAATCGAAACTTCAGAATCAGCCTGCGAAGATTTTGCGTTCAACCTTGATGAGTTTGACAATGTTGAATTATATGAAGGCGCGGCGGAAGATGTTTTACCAGGGCTGGCTGGTCGGCTGGACAGTTCAACCTACGCGATCGTTGATCCGCCACGCGCAGGCATTGAAAGACATGCGCTGGACGCGATCCTAAGCATTAAGCCACAAATCATCGCCTACGTCTCTTGCGACCCTTCCACGCTGGCGCGGGATGCGGCAAGGCTAATTTACGGGGGCTATCGTTTGGTGGATGTGACGCCGTTTGATCTTTTTCCCCAGACGTATCACATTGAATCAATTTCAATTTTTGAAACCATATAAAAAAGGGGCGACCTGTATGGTCGCCCCTACATAAAACAAATCTATTCTTCTGCAATCACAATGATCTTGTCTTCGGCAGAGAAATTCACGCGTTCTGCTTTCTTCGGGTTGGTATGAACACCGTATCCCTTATCAGCATCGTGACTTTCACTCATTAGACGGTAGCCAATGGCGGTCTCACCACGACGGCGGGCGGCTTCAACAACGGTGTAGAAATTTACAGGCTGACCCGTTGTAACATAGTCGCTGATCGGTTTGAGGTAAATCTCTGCGCCTTCGGGATCAAACATATCGGTAAATACGCCCATCAAGTCAGCGTTCTCTGAAAGTTGCGACATCATCAGGCTGATCAAGTGTTCGCTGACGATGAAATCGTCCACTTTGGCGGCTTCGGCAAGTTCGCGATTCCGCAGGTCGAGCATTTCACTGATGATGGAGAATGGCGTTTCATCCTTCTCAGCAATATCACGCAGGTGCAAGAGGGTAATGAGTGTAATCGCGTCAGCTTCCTGCTGTTTAAGGTGACTGTATGCCAGCACAATGACATGGTCATATTCTGTGGCTTTGAGGCTTTCAAGCAAAGCACGGTCGCGGATGTCGCCTTCCTGCACTGTGATTTTTTGATTCTTGAGTTTGCCAACTTCAAGGCGCAGTTGCTTCTCCAAATCGTAAATATCTGAAACGATTGTCACTTGCGAGCCTTTGGCGACGTAGTTATCCAACTCGCGGATGATGGTGGCGCCGGAGCGATTCCAGCCGAGGATGAGCGCGTTTTCTGGCTTGGGCTGGGAAACTGCTTCCGAAGACTGGATCAGGCTCTCGTCAAGCGGGATGCGGGAAAGTCCGGTAAGTTTGATCTTGTCGTCATCTTCCGCAATCACAAAAATCTGATCGCCCGATTGGATGCGTGTTTCCATGGCTGGACTCATTGCAATGCTTCCATCCGCTTTGCGAATGCCCAGCAAAGTGGATGTTTCATATGCGAGCAAGGCTTCGCCGTAGGTTTTGCCCGAAAATTCAGGCTCTTGTTTGAAATAAATTTCGTCGCCGCCAAAGTTCATCAGTTCGGTGTAAACGAGGGATAAACCGCTCTGGCGCGAGGTTTGCGCAACAACCCGCGCAATGAGTTCGTTGGTGAGGATGGGCTGAACAAGGTCTTTTACGCCCAGCATCTTGACCACATCCATATTTTTGGGATCACGAATTTGGGTGACGATGTGGTACGGCTCTGCGCGGCGGTTGGGGTTGTTGGTAAGCGCCAAAACAGATTTGATGACATGTGTGTCGGGGTCAACTCCGTCAGCCAATACGATGATGGAACGCGCAGTGTGCGGGCTGGCAATATCAAGATCGGTCAGGTCTATGGGACTTCCTGAGCGGCAAATGATGCGCGTATTTTTTGTGTCAGAAATACGGTCGTTGATCGCATCTTCCATTTCGACCTTGTCTTGATCTGCCAAAACAACGATGACTGCGCCGCTCTTGCGGCTTTCATTGGCAAGGATGAGTTCTGAGATGACGGTGAAAATCTGTGTGTTCCAGCCGAGGATGAGGGTATGGTCATTCTCCAAAACAGCCGAGCGGCCTTTGCGGAGTTCATCCATTTTATCTTCGAGACCATTATTAATAATACCAATCAACGCGCTGACGACGAAAACGCCGCCAAAGGTAACGACCAGCATCATGAAAAGAAAGAAGGGATTGCCTTCGTCGCCGCCCATTGTGCCAGAATCAAGGGTACGCAGCAGACTCATCCATGCAATTTCAAAAAAGCCTTTTCCCTCAGGACCGGTGTTGGTCAGTTTTACCAGCGCGGCGACAATGTAATGCAGACAGGAAAAATAGACCCGTGAGCATGGCGCTTGAACCACGCGCCATGTAATTATCGAACCGATATTGAAAACGTTGTTTAAAAGTAGGCGACTTCACTGATTACCTTACAGAATGAATAAAGACTACTGCTCAACAAGTAAGGCATAATTTGGTTGCTTGACGACCAAAGGAGTCCGATGATGAGCAGTAGCAAGGAATTGTACAACCGATTGAACGAAAAGTTGAGAGAATTGGTTCATGTGAAAAATGGGAAACAGGTGACGAACTGGATCTGGATTATTGTTGGCATTTTGCAAAGTCAATCCTCAAACTTGAGCCAAATTGCAAACTATCTTCCGATGGAAACGAAAGCAGAGTCAAGAGTTACGCTGATCCGACGTTGGTTAATGAATCCGCAGGTCAAGGTCTGGGCGTTTTACAAAAAGATTCTGGAACATGTTTTATCAGGCTGGTCAGCCGTGGATGCCTATATTATTCTGGACGGTGTCATGGTGTATGGGGACCGCTGGCAGATCTTTCGGGTCTCATTACAGCATGGCTGTCGAGCCATCCCAATTGCGTGGACGATCGTGGAAGGGAAAGGCTTGGTGAAAGTCACCAAGTTGAAAGGTATGTTGGAAAAGGTGAAAAAGTTTTTGAAAAAGTATGTCAAGCGTGTTACCTTTTTAGCAGATGCTGGTTTTCGGGACTGCGACTGGGCGCAATTATGCCTAAAACTAGGCTGGAATTATGCGATTCGAGTGGCTTGTAATACTTACCTTACGATGCCTGATGGAACATCAGATCGATTGGATCATTTGGTTCCTGAGAACTGCAATCGTTATTTTCAAAATGGGCTTCTCACTCGGGAAGCCAAATTGCAAACGAATGTATCCGTAACCTGGACGACCAACAAGAAAGGTGAACTGGAAATGGTGGCAATTATTACTGATCAAACTGCCTGCCGCGCACGTCTGCGAGAATACGGTCGCCGCATGAGTATTGAGCAAAGTTTCCGTGATGACAAATCTGGTGGCTTTGATATGGAGCATACCCGTTTACAACATGCCGAGCGGATTGATCATTTATTATTGGCAATGGCGATTGCTACGCTATGGTGCCATGAACTGGGTGAGTTTATCTTGAAGCAAGGCGATGATTCTCGTTGCCAGGTTGATCCAGCATATAAACGAACTTTGAGTTTGTTTCAACTCGGACTGAGATGGTTAAAGCGTACTCTGGCAACAGGTTTTCATTTTTTACCTGATTTCCATGCAATCTTGTCCAATCTTTATCTGAAACCTGTTGTGATTCCAATCACGCTAAATTCAAATGTGTAAGGTAATCAGAAATGATGCTATGTTTTGAACTGCAACCATAATTTGCTTTAAGTTTACGGTTTCTGAATCACCCACGCTCCCACCAAGCCTTGCAGCAGCGGCATGAAGCGGATTGATTCCGCGCCGAGGGACTCGTAGATGGCGGGGTCAACGATGTTTCCCTGCCTGGCGTTTGCCCACATGCGCAGACCCGCAATGCGTTTTTTGGGAAGTCCGTTTTGGATGGCGCGGCTGG
>JAIFKY010000296.1 GCA_020049345.1 Anaerolinea sp. | reverse complement strand
GGGCAATCCGCTTGGACAGGGGCAGATGTATTTTTTGAACATCTTTATGTCCATTGCCATTTCGCTCGTGATGATTTCAATTTTCACGTTCAAGGTTGCTACTTCAGCAAAAGGCGCAGTCCTGGGAATTTTGATCTTCTCTGTTTCAAAATCCTTCATTGATTATTCGACCTCAGGGCTGGAAAATCCGCTGACGCATTTGATTCTTTTGCTTTTCATTTTGATCTACCTGACGCAAAAGGAAAACTCTCAGCGTAGTATTTTTATCCTTGCAACGCTGGCAGCCCTCGGCGGGGTGGATCGGCTGGACACGTTGGTTTTTTATTTTCCGGCGCTGTTCCTCCTCTTCTGGCAAAATCCGAACAAGATCAAAACCTTTGCAACGCTTGCGCTTGGATTCCTGCCCTTGATCGCATGGGAATTATTTTCGCTTTTTTATTACGGCTTCCCGTTTCCAAACACGGCATACGCGAAGATCAACACCGGCATACCGGCTTCGAGCCTGATCGCACAGGGATTGCGCTATTATCAAAATTCGCTAAGAATGGACCCGATCACGCTCTTGACTATTTTTACAGTCTCGGCTGTGGCGTTGGTCAATAAAAACAAACAGCATAGAACCATCGTTGCAGGCGTGGTGATTTACCTGTTGTACACGGTTTCCATTGGCGGCGATTTTATGAGCGGGCGATATTTTTCCGCGCCGCTGCTGGCTTGCACTGCGCTTCTTTCAACCATGGATTTGGATTTCAAATCGCAAAAAACGTTCGGCATTTTACTGGGACTCGTCCTGTTGATCGGCATTGCGCCGATTTTTTTGACCGCCGAACGCAGCCCATCCTTTGGAGTTGGCGACGATAGCAATCACCGCATTTTTGTTGATGAATATAAAATTTCTGATGAGCGCATCGTTTATATGGGTTTGGGATTTTTTGAACGCTTGAAAAAGAAAAGCGCGCCATCCACGGGCTATGCCCGCGAAAACTGGATTTATCTGCCAGACGAACCCAAGCGAGTCAAATTGGTGGGTCCGCTGGGAATGAACTCGATGACCATGGGTCCCAACTTTCATATCATCGATCTAAATTCGCTGGCAGACCCGCTGATGACGCGTATGCCGCTCTATCAGGTGGATGTGTGGCGCATTGGTCATTTTCGGCACATCATTCCCAAGGGCTACGTTGAAACGCTTAAGGCAGGTGAGAACTTAATTGTTGACGAAAACATCGCCCTGTTTTATGACAAACTTTCGTTTGTGATCAAGGGCGATTTATGGAACTGGCAGCGAATTGTGGAAATATGGAATTTGAATACAGGCAAGTATGACTATCTTTTGGAAAACATCACGGCAGAGAATCAAGAGTAAGCAATTCCGTGCAATTTTAGAAGCGGGACGCGGATAAATGCTGGTTTGATTTCGGATAGCGTCAATTGAATACAGGCAAGAAAAACGGGAACAAGCATAAACTTGTTCCCGTTTTATTTTTTGCACGCGCGATCTTATTCCTGTTTCTTTGCGCGTGGTTCGGGCATTTTCAACGCCACGTTCAACGCTTGATCCAAAGACCGCACTTCGATGATTTCAATTCCCTTGGGGTATGGCTCACCCTGACGGATTGCCTTCGGCACAATGGCGGTTTTGAATCCCAATTTTTGCGCCTCACGCAGCCGCGCCACCATTTGACCTGGCATCCGCAACTCGCCAGCCAGACCAATCTCGCCGATTAACACGGCCTCGGCGCGCACAGGCACATCCTTCCACGAAGATGTGATCGCGGCCGCAATGGCAAGGTCAGCGGCGGGTTCGTCAATTTGAATGCCGCCCACCACATTTACAAAGACATCCTGCTCTGAAAGTTTTAATCCCACACGACGGGTCAATACAGCCGCAATCAACAACAGGCGGTTGAAGTCAATGCCGTTTGGCGTGCGGCGTGCGTTTCCAAATTGAGTGGGAGAGGTTAATCCCTGAATTTCGACAAGGATTGGGCGCGTGCCTTCCATGGTTACGGCGATGGTCGAACCTGCCGCATTGACCAAGCGCTCGGCAAGGAATGCCTCAGAGGGATTGGTCACTTCAACCAGCCCGCCTTCGCGCATTTCAAACACGCCCACTTCGGCAGTTGCGCCGAAACGATTCTTCACCGAGCGCAATAAACGATAGGCTTGGAATCTATCGCCTTCCAAATACAGCACCGTATCCACAATATGTTCCAGCACACGCGGACCTGCAATCGCGCCTTCCTTGGTCACATGCCCGATCAAGAAAACAGACACACCGCTTGATTTTGCCAACTCGCGCAAATGTGACGCGCACTCGCGCACCTGCGAAACCGACCCCGCCGAAGAATCCAAACTGGATAAATAAACCGTCTGGATCGAATCAACGATCAACAAATCGGGCTTCAACTCGCTGACATGGTTCAAAATTACTTCGAGATTGGTTTCCGTCACCAGCAAAAGGTTCTTCGGCAAATCCTGTTTGCCGTTTAATAAACGCACCGCGCGCATTTTGATCTGCCGCTCAGACTCTTCGCCTGAAACATACAGCACGCGCTGCGTGTGCGCCATCTCCATTGCCATTTGCAGCATCAACGTGGATTTACCAATGCCCGGGTCGCCGCCAATTAAGACAATGGAACCGACCACAATGCCGCCGCCAAGAACGCGCGAGAACTCGCCAATCGGCAGGTGAACTCGATCTTCCGCATCGCCGCCGACCTCGGCAATGGGACGCGGCTGTGAACGTCCGCTTAGCCCGCGAACATTCGCCGGTCCCTTGTTGACAGGTTCTTCATGAACAACTTCTTCCACCATGCTATTAAAAGATGAACACTGCGGGCACTTGCCCATGTACGAAGCGGCCACGCGTCCGCATTGCTGACAGACATAACGGGTATGAGTTTTTGCCATATTGATTCTCGCAAATAAAAAGGTGAGCGGATTGATTAATCCGCTCAAAGTATAACAGAATTTTTGTTCTGTTTTCGGAAGACTAAAAATCATTGCGCGGTATTGCCGCCGTCCACCAAAAGCAAATGACCCGTCACAAAAGTTGAGTCGTCTGACGCCAAAAATAAAACAGCGTTGGCAATTTCTTCGGGTCTTCCAAACCGTCCCATCGGAATATATTCACTGGCTTCTTTAATTGCCTCGTCCAGGGTTACAGGGTCTGAGCCTTCAAAATATCCCTTCTCGATCCAACGATCAACAAATGTATCGCCTGGGCAAACCGCATTCACGCGGATGCCCTCGCGCGCATAATCAATTGCCATCGCCTTGGTCATCAAACCCACCGCGCCCTTGCTCATGATGTATGGAAATGCATTCTTCCCCGCCACCACAGCCCAATCCGATCCATTGTTTACGATCACACCCTTGCCCTGTTTTTTCATGTGCGGGATGACCAACCTGCACATGCGCCAGACCGCAGTCACGTTAATATTCAACGTGTCCTGCCAAACCTCATCGGAGGTGGTATCCGCTGTCCCTTTGGTCACAATGCCCGCGTTATTAAACAAAATATCAATCTGATTAAATTCCCTGATCGCAACATCCACCACTTTTTGGCAGTCTTCCAGCCTTGTGTGATCTGCCTCCACAAACACGCATCTGACTCCCTTTTGGCGGCATTCTGCTTCGACGGCATTGCCCAACGCTGATCGTCTGCCGGTGATGACGAGGTTCGCACCCTGCTCGGCAAACAGTAACGCCGTGGCTTTTCCAATTCCGCTCGTACCGCCTGTGATAATGGCTGTTTTATTTTTTAGTTTCATAATGTTCTCCTTGAAAACCTATTTTATCCGTGTTCATCCGTGTTCATCTGTGGTTTAATTCGTCATTATGGATAGCAAGACACTCAACGTTCTCGATTACCCAAAAATCCTTGATCGGCTGGCAGGCTTCTGTGATTTCTCAGCCTCGATGGATTCGGCGCGCGCGCTCGAACCAACCTCTTCGTATGATCTTGCGCTTGCCCGCATTGCAGAAACCACCGAAGCGCGCAAACTGCTTTCGATGCAAAGTACGGGCATTGGCGGCGCGCATGATATTCGCGCACATGCTGATCTTGCCGCGCGCAGCGGTGTGCTTGACCCGCACGCCCTGCTTGATATTAAAGCCACGCTGATCTCATGTCGGGAACTTAAGAAAGCCTTTGAAAAACGCACAGAAGAATATCCGCGCCTGACACAAATTGCGCTGGGCTTGCCCGATAGCCACGGACTTGTAGATGCAATTTCGCGCATCCTCTCAGATCGCGGCGAAATTTTGGATTCGGCTTCGCTCAAACTCGGTGAAGTTCGCCGCAGTCTGCGCGTATCGCAAGACCGTTTGATGAGCCGCCTGCAAAAATACGTAACCGATTCAAAAACCGTTTCGATGTTGCAGGAGCCAATTGTCACCCAGCGCGATGGACGCTATGTGATTCCACTGCGCGCCGAATTCAAAGGCAAAATAAAATCCATCATCCACGACCAGTCTTCCAGCGGCGCGACATTATTTATTGAACCCCTGCCAGTGGTCGAAGCCAACAACCAAATCCGCGAGCTGCAACTTTCAGAACGCGACGAAGAACGCCGCATTCTGGCTGAAGTTTCAGCGCAGATAGGCGAACATGCCACAGAGTTGAAATACGGCGTGGAAAATCTCGCGGCGCTCGACCTGACCTTTGCAAAAGCAAAATACGCAGAGGAGTTACACGCGAGTGAGCCGATACTGCAAGATATGTCGAAAGTCGAAAGTCGAAAGTCGAAAGACCTTCGACCTTTGACCTGCAACTTGAAACTCATCCACGCCCGCCACCCCCTGCTTGACCCAAACCACGTGGTTCCGGTTGATGTTGATCCTGCGCCCGGCACGCAAGCCATTGTCATCACAGGACCCAACACGGGCGGCAAAACCGTTTCGCTAAAAACGGTTGGCTTGCTGGTGGTCATGGCGCAAAGCGGACTTCACATCCCCGCGCAAAGCGGCTCTGAACTGCCATGCTTCCATTCGGTCTGGGCAGATATTGGCGATGAGCAATCCATCGAGCAATCGCTTTCCACGTTCAGCGGACACATCACGAACATCATCCGCATCTTGAAAAAAATAGACAACCGTTCGCTGGTGATCTTCGACGAACTTGGATCAGGCACAGACCCGCAGGAAGGCGCGGCAATTGCGCGCGCCATTTTGAGTCACCTGCTTGAATCAGGCGCGATGACTTTGGTCGCCACGCATTATCCCGAGTTAAAAACTTTCGCGCACGGCACGGAAGGCGTGGTCAATGCTTCTTTGGAATTTGATATAAAAACGCTGCGCCCCACCTACAAGTTGACTCTGGGACTCCCGGGCAGATCCAACGCCTTATTAATTGCACAGAAACTTGGGCTTCCGCAATCGATCATTGATGACGCCAGGGCTGAGATTAATCCGCTGGATTTGCGGGCCGATAAATTGCTGGACGACATCCGCAAGGAACGCAACCGCACTTCGCGCGAACGCGAAAAATTGGAGAAGGCGCGCGATAAACTAGAAGCGCAAACCCGCGACCTTGAAAAACGACTCGAAAAAATTGAGGATGAACGCCGCGAAACGTTAGCCAAAGCCCGCGCCGAAGGCGAGTTGGAAGCGGCGGTCATGAAACGCAATATCGATTCGTTGAAGAACCAATTGAAGAAGGCAAAACAGCCGCTTGAAGCAATCAAATTGATCGAAGAGAAGATCGATAAGATTGAAGAGAAGGTTGAGCAGCCCGTCGAAAGAAAAGCGTTGAACGTTGAACGTTTAACGTCCAACGAAATGAAACTGGGTGAACGAGTCATCATCAGGTCGTTAAATGCCGAGGGGTTGGTAACCGCTTTGGGCGAGTCCGATGCGGAAATCCAGATCGGCACGGTGCGAATGCGGGCGCGGTTATCCGATTTGATTCGAAAATCCGAAAAGCAGACCGTGGACGATAGACCGAAGACCGTGGTGTCCCAATCATCGTCCACCGTCCATCGTCAATCGTCGTCTCCGGGCATGGAAGTGGATTTGCGCGGATTAATGTCTGAGGATGCGCTGGATAAAATGGAACGATATTTGGAGCAGGCGTTTCTCTCAGGTTTGCCTTTTGTGCGGATCATCCACGGCAAGGGGACGGGCAGGTTGAGGCAGGCGGTACGTACGGCGTTACGCGGGCATGAGTATGTTGGCTCGTTTGAAGAAGGCGGAAGTTCCGAAGGCGGCGAAGGTGTGACCGTGGCAAAGATGAAGAGCGGATAAACAATGTCGCTGCGAGGCGCTTTTGGTTTTGCCGAAGCAGCCTCCAAACAACTTGAGGTTGCTCACCGCACTGGCGTACGGCGCAAGTGTCGGCGGAAAAGCAAGTGCCGCCTCGCAACGACATAAAGCTGGTATATAATTTCGCAACCCAAAACAGGAGACTACCATGTCCATTGATGATGCCATCCAAAAAATGACAGACCTTATCAAAGCCGCCTGCACCGACGCGGAAATAAAATCTGCGACCATGTCAGATGAGGAAGCGCGGCTTTCGGTTTACGCGCCTGCGGGCGATATACAAAAGATCAAAGATGCCACATTCATGCCCGCGATGGATATGTTGAACAAGGATGGCATGGATGTGCAGGTCTTTGTGTACGATAAGGATGCGCCGCCTTTGAAAGGATGAGGCAGCCCACATACCGACCCCAAAATAAAAACAGCCCCGCATCAGCAGGGCTGTTAATTTTTACTTCAAAGTTCAGGGCTGGAAATTTTTCTAGTAGCGGTTCCGTCCGCCGCCACCGCCGCGATTTCGATCACCGAAACTGCGGGGTTTATCTTCGCGGGGCTTGGCAACATTGACAGTAATTGCGCGGCCCATAAAATCCTGACCGTTGAACATGCTAATGGCTTTTTGTGCTTCTTCAGCCGTGGACATTTCCACAAATCCGAAGCCTTTGGCGCGACCTGTAGCACGATCTTTTATCAATGCAGTGGATGTGACGGTTCCAGCCTGGCTAAAGTGATTTTTGAGGTCATCTTCAGTAGCGGCGTAGGGCAGGTTGCCTACATATAGCTTGTTTTCCATCTCTTCTCCAAATGATTCATCATCCAGCCTGAACGATTAGGGAAGTTTATCATGGATTAATATTTTATGAAAAGGGTTATCCCCAACCTTTGGGCAACCTGACCACGCCGATAAAGATGATGATCAATGTATCCAGAACGATAAAAAGCGAATTTCGGAAACGGGTCTTGTCGTCTGCGTTTTTCCAGCGCGCAGGCAGGTGAGCCACCACCGCGGCGACGATCATGGTAACGGCATGTTCAATGCGGAACATTGGAAAACCCGCGCCCGCAAGCCCGTTCCAAATTAGAAAAATAATTCCCAGCGTAACCTGCAAGTCAATCAAACCGCTAAAGCCAGAGACAAGCCCGCGATCCATTTTTTGGAACGCGCCGCCGCGCAGCCAGCCAAGCGCAAATTTGACAGACACAATAACCGCCGCGATCACGATCAGCCAGCGTAGGATGGAATGAATCATAAGTAGGATTTGCATTTTTTTCTCCTGTTTAAATCATAGTATAAACGGAATTATTGCCTTTCTGCGGGGAAAATTTCAAGGGATTGGCTAAAAGAATGGTATCTTCTCAAAAAGTCGGAGGGAGTGAGACTTCCGAAGTCTGATGTGC
>JAIFKY010000215.1 GCA_020049345.1 Anaerolinea sp. | reverse complement strand
ATTGAGATCGGCGACCCAACTTTTGAAGAGTACCGCGAAATTTTCAAGCGCGTTGCCCAGGACAAAAAAGTTGAATACAACGATCAAGGACTGGCATATCTTTTGCAGGAGTGGTACATCAAACGCAACCGCAAGCCGCGCGCCTCGCATCCGCGCGACCTGTGCGACCAGATTATTGATATTTCAGCCTACCTTGCCGTTCCCGCCACCATGTCGCGCGAGATGATCGACAACGCCGGCAAAGCCTATTTTGTAGATTTATAAGCGACTCATTCTTAACCCAAACCTGATCCTGATGATTGAAAATTTTCCCCGCCCCATCATTTTCGCGCATCGCGGCGACCTTGCCCACGCGCCGGAAAATACCCTCCCTGCTTTTCAACAAGCCATCCAAAAAGGCGCCGACGGCGTTGAACTGGATGCAAAACTCACCGCTGACGGCCATGTGATCGTCTTTCACGACTCGACCGTAGACCGCACTACCAATGGCACAGGACGCGCCTCAACCTTTACGCTTGAAGCCATTCGCAAACTGGACGCCGGCAAATGGTTCAACGAGAAATTCAGCGGCACACAAGTCCCATTGCTTGAAGAAGTCTTTGAAACTGTTGGCCGCGACAAACTGATCAACATCGAGTTGAAAAATTACTTCACCCCGCGCGATGGATTGGTCTTGAAAATTTGTGAACTGATTAAGCGTCACAACAATCACAGCCAAATTCTTTTCTCATCCTTTTACCCATCCAACTTAAAAGTTGCGGCGCAGACCCTGCCCGAAGTTCCACGCGGATTGTTAACGATGCCAGGATTACTTGGCTTGTGGGCGCGTTCGTTTGGATTCATGTTTGGCAACTATCAGGCATTGCACCCGCATATTTCCAGCGCCAGCAGAGAGCAAATGCAGCGCGCTCATCGCCTTAACCGCCGTGTGAACGTTTGGACTGCAAACACGCCTGAGGAAATAATCCGCCTCAAAGAGTGGGGCGCAGACGGCATCTTCACCGACGATCCACAAATGGCAGTCCGCGCATTGGGGAGAGATGGATGAAGATAAATCCATCCGAATGTCAGCGCCATGCTGGGGCGGGGCGCGAAGCGAAAAATGAGGCGTCGTTCATTGAGCGGCGTCTGTTTTATCTTAAAATCAATCAGGCGCTGCAATGAAATTATTCCGAATTTTATTGTTGATCGTTTTACTCGCCGCGTTTGTGCCGCTTCCTGTGCGGGCGCAGACCCCCACGCCTTCGCCTGAGGTGGCGGCTATTTTGAATTCGATGACGCCTGAAGAGCGTGTGGGTCAATTGTTTCTTGTAACCTTTTCAGGAACTGATACCAGCGAAACATCACAAATTTATACGCTGATGACGCAATACCATATTGGCGGCGTGGTTTTGCTGGCGCAGAATGATAACTTTGCGCCCGCGCCTGATACAGTAACGCAGGCGCAGTCCTTGATTAACAACATTCAGCAGTTGGAATGGGATACGTCCAAAAACTCTGCCGACGGGGCATACGTGCCGCTTTTTGTGGGCATCGCACAAGAGGGGAATGGCTATCCCACCGATCAAATCTTGAGCGGGCTTACGCCGTTGCCGAGTGAAATGGCAATCGGTGCAACCTGGAACCCTGAACTTGCCAGACGCGTGGGTGAGGTTCGCGGGCGCGAACTTGCCACGCTGGGTTTTAATTTGTATCTTGGACCTTCCCTTGATGTGTTGGAAGTTCCAGCCGTTTCAGGCGGTGATCTTGGCACGCGTGTCTTTGGCGGCGATCCGTTTTGGGTGGGCGAAATGGGACGCGCTTATGTCTCTGGCTTGCATACGGGCAGTGATAATCAATTGCGTGTGATCGCCAAGCATTTCCCCGGCGTGGGCGGCTCAGACCGTTTGCCCGAAGTGGAAGTTTCAACTGTTCGCAAATCCATTGAACAACTTAAACAAATTGAACTCGCGCCATTCTTTGCGGTTACAGGCAACGCGCTTTCTCCAGAATCAATGGTGGATGGGTTGTTGGTTTCTCATATCCGTTACCAGGGTTTTCAGGGAAATATCCGCGCTACCACGCGCCCGATCAGTTTTGATCCGCAGGCTTTGAACCAAATTTTGGCTTTGCCGCAATTCGCCGCATGGCAGGCAAATGGCGGCTTGATCGTCAGCGATGATCTGGGGACACGCGCTGTCAGCGAGTTCTATGCCACAGGTGGCGGACAGTTTTCGGCGCGGACTGCTGCGCGTGATGCTTTTCTGGCGGGCAACGACATGCTTTATCTGGGCAACATCCTCTCCAGCGATGCGCCCGATTCGTACACCACCACGAGCCGCATCATTGAATTTTTCGCGCAAAAGTACAGGGAAGACCCCGCTTTTGCGCAGCGGGTGGATACATCTGTGGCGCGTATTCTTGCGGTAAAGTTTGGTTTGTATGACATCTTCACCATTTCCAATGTCGTTACGTCCACCGGTCTGTTGAGTGAGGTTGGCGCGGCAACCGAAGTGACCTTTGATGTGGCGCGTAATTCTGCAACGTTGATCAGCCCTGATAAACAAGACCTGGCTACGGTTATGCCTCTTCCGCCGCAGTCCGATGAGAGTATGGTTTTTCTTACAGATACATCCAGCGCCAGGCAATGCGCCGCCTGTGTTGAACAGTCCGCGCTTGCGCTGGATGCATTGCAGCAAACCGTCCTTCAACTTTATGGGCCGCAAAGTGGAAACCAGACGGTCAATTTTCGGCTTGCTTCCTATTCGCTTCAAAACCTGCAATCTTTGTTGGACGCTCAAGAGATAGACTTTATAGAAAACGATCTCAAAAACGCAAATTGGATCATTCTTTCGTTTACCGACTCTGCGTCGGGACAGCCTGCGCTTATCAGCCGCTTCCTGCGCGAGCGCCCCGATCTTTTGCGGGGAAAGCGCGTCATCCTTTTTTCGTTTGGCGCGCCTTATTATTTTGATACGACCACCATTTCAAAATTCACCGCGTATTTTGCGTTGTACAGCAAACAGCCGCAATTTGTAGATGTGGCTGCGCGTTTGTTGTTTCAGGAACTCACGCCTGTTGGCGCGTCGCCTGTTTCGATCTCGGCGGTTGGCTATGATTTGATCTCGGTCATGTCTCCCAATCCAGATCAGATCATTCCGCTATTTCTTGATCTCAAACCTGTTGCCGTTGAAGCCGGAGATCCGCTTACGCCCGATCCGACTCCAATTCCGCTTTTTAGAATTGGCGATACTATCGCGATCCGCACGGGCATCATTGAAGACAACAATGGACATTCTGTGCCTGATGGTACAGTCGTCCAATTTTCGATGATGCTTACGGGTGAAGGCGGCGGTATCTTAAAGCAGGTGGATGCAGTGACTACGCAGGGCGTGGCTCGCGCCGCGTTTGGCTTGGATAAACCCGGTTTGTTGGAAATTCATGTGACAAGTGAACCGGCTGTCATCTCTGAAGTATTGCAGTTGGATGTCTCACAATCGGGCGCGGTAGCCGTGATCGTCGTCACCCCTGAGTTGACCCAATCCATTGTGCCAACGCCTGAAGCGCCCGTTGTGGTCGTGGAAGATGCCTATATATCGCTGGAAGGCTATCCGCGTTTTTCCGCATGGCTGGTGGCGATGATCTTCATCGCCTTTAGTATTTGGAGCAGTTATGGCATGGGCGTTCGCATTTCAAGCCGCCGCGCCGCATTCCGCTGGGCATTGGGCATTGCGCTGGGCGGACTTGCCGCGTACAACTATCTCATTCTTGGGTTGTTCGGCATCATGAACTGGATCAAGGCCAGTGGACTTTCAGGTGTGATCGTTTTCCTCTTTATGGGAGAATTAATTGGCTTTCTAGCAGGCTGGCTTTGGTCAAGAAGGTAGCGTGACAAAAAATATTGAGCGCGGTCACGTTACAAACGTGACCTACGGCATGTTGTAGGACTTTGGCGGCAGTTTCCATTGATATAAACCATGATATGATTTTGTCACCCTTTAGGTCAGGAGAATAAAACATGGCAACGAAAATAAAACCAAACCAGGAAAAACAACCCCCAATTTTATTTGATAAAACACAAGCCATCATCAAGCAGGCGAATAAATTGCTGGGTGGCACGCTGGTTACTTATTTCAACAACCCGCGCGGCAGCGTTTGTCACGATGATGTCCTTGCTTTATATGAACTGCTTGAAAAAATAGGGCATCAGGAAAAAATATATCTCTTTCTCAAATCCAGCGGCGGTAATGGGCAGGCCTCTCTGCGTCTTGTCAATCTTCTGCGGCAGTATTGCGATGAAGTGATTGCAGTTGTTCCTTTGGAATGTGCGTCCGCCGCAACCATGATCACGCTTGGCGCAAATGAAATTCAAATGGGACCCATGGCATACCTCACGCCGGTGGATACATCCCTCACACATTCACTCTCGCCAATTGACCGCGACAATGATCGTGTCAGTGTCAGCCTCGACGAATTGACTCGCGTCGTCCGCTTGTGGCAGGCGCAAAATGGAGATGCCAAAGAGAATCCATACCAGGAACTTTTTCAGCATGTGCATCCGCTGGTGATTGGCGCAGTGGATCGCGCCGAGTCGTTGTCGATCATGTTGTGCAAGGAACTGCTCGCGTACCACATCAAAGAAGAAGTCGAGGCAGACAAGATTGCCAACGCGCTAAATGCCAAATATCCATCGCACGGTTATCCCATTTTGTTTGAAGAAGCCAAACGCATTGGACTCAAAGTGAGTCACCTCACGCCTGAGATCAACACGCTTTTGCTTGAACTCAACCAACTTTACAGTGAAATGGGACAGCGCGCCACAACCGACTTTGACGACACACACGCGCACGGAAATGAAATCCTAAACATCTGGGAATCAACCGGCGTGCTGGTTTACTACCAGCAGGATAAAGACTGGTTCTATCGCACCGAAGAACGCCGCTGGATTTCGCTCAACGATGTCAGCCGCTGGCGGCGCGTGATGAAGGTGGGGAACAAGGTGGAAAAATCCATTTTGCATATTTCGTAAAACCTGTGCAAAACCTGTGCAATCTGGTAGAATTTGATTATCAGATTATGGAAAAATCCGTGTCTGGAGAGATGCGGATTTTTTTTTGAAAATAAGGAAAACCATGGCACAGCAAATTCAACTCAAATTTAATGACCTCGCGCCTGATGCGCAATTGCTCGGCGCAGACGGCAAGACCATACAACTCTCCTCGCTTTGGCAGGATAAAGTTTTGGTGCTTGCCTTCACCCGTCACTTTGGATGCCCGCAATGCAAAGAGATGATCGATCAACTGATTGACGCGCATCAAGCCCTGACCGAGAGGGGACTGCGGTTGGCGATCATTTCCCACGCCTCAGCAGAATCAGCCAGACAGTTCTGTGATCTGCGTGCGCCCAGCGCAATCTGTCTCGCAGACCCTGATCGTTCAGCGTATCATGCCTATGGATTGCATCAAGGCACTTTTTGGCAGACTTTGCTCTCGCCGAACATTTGGTCTTCAAACCGCAGGCTGGCGCGTACCAAAGGCTACAAGCCTGAACTTCCGCCCGCCGGACAGGATGCCTATCAAATGTCAGGCACATTCATCATCGGTACTGATGGGCGGATTCGTCTTCCGTATTATTACGAAGATATCGCCGATCATCCGCCTGTGGATTTAATTTTGCACGGCATCATGGGATCAAATTGGGATATGCCATATAACACAAAGCCGGTTGTCTAAATTGTCGGCTTCATCATTTTAGGAAAGAAGCATAATGAAGAATTTTTTTCTTGCAACTTATCTTGCCATAAAAGAAGTCATGCGTAACAAAGGCCGTTTTTTTCTTGTGGCTTTGGTGATTGCGCTGATTACCGTTCTTGTACTTTTCATTGCAGCGCTTGGTGAAGGGCTTTCAAATGCCAACCGCCAATACGTGGCAAACCTGGACGCCCAGTTAATTGTCTTCCTCGAAAAGTCAGATTACAGCATTAATTCGAGCCGCCTCGAAACCAACACGGTCAAATCAATTCGCCGCGTAGAAGGCGTGGCAGATGCGGGACCTATTTATATATCCAACTCTCAAATCGTATCCCTGCCAGAGCCGCTCAAAATATCAATCCTTGGCGTGGAAGCCGAGCGCCCCGGGATGCCTCTGATTTTGGCTGGGCGTTATTTTCGTGGCGGCGAAGCGCGCGAAGCCGTGATGGATGCCAGTGTGGCAGAGCGAACCAACTTGAAGATCGGCGATGAAATTAAAATCCGCTCCACTCAGGGTACGAAAGATGAATTTTATACATTGAAAATTGTGGGACTGGTGGATGAACAGGCGTATTCGTTTCAGCCCACGCTTTTTCTTCCAGCGGCAACCTGGGAATTGGTGCGCCCGCAATCTGAATCGGATTTGAATAGCGATACTCCCAACCCAAATATTATCGCAGTCAAATTAAAAGACCCTGCCCAGATTGAGGAAATGAAACCCCGCCTGCAAAACGAAATTGCCAACATTGAAGTGGCTGATATTGCGACCACGATCAATAACATTCCAGGGTACACGGCACAGCAGGGCACTGTGCAAACACAGGGCTTTTTCACATTGCTGATCGGTATTTTGGTAATTGGCGGTTTCTTCCAAATTCAAATCCTGCAAAAAGTCCCGCAGATTGGCGTATTAAAGGCGATTGGCGCTTCAAACTTTGTCGTTGGCGTTTCTGCTGTGATCCAGATCATTATTGTGACCGCCATTGGCGTTGGAATTGGAACCGGCTTGAATTATCTCTTCTCGCTTGTTTTACCCGCAGCCATTCCGCTGGCGTTCAATGGGGCGTGGTCTTTGGTTGCCATTCTGTTGCTTTTGTTCATCGGCCCGCTGGGCGGCATGGTTTCCATTATTTACGCCGTCCGCATTGAACCGTTGAAGGCATTAAGGTTAGGATAAATATGAATACAGTTGCTTTGGAAGTTCGTGATCTGGTTAAATCATTTTCGCTGGATGGCGCGACCATCAACGCGGTGGATGGGGTTTCGTTTCAGGTGAAGTCTGGCGAGTTTGTGGCATTGGTGGGACCCAGCGGTTCTGGCAAGACAACCATGCTTTCGATCCTTGCCGCACTGCTCACTCCCACCAGCGGACAGGTATTAATTGACGGGCAGGACCTGGCGCAAATGAACGAAAAAAAGCGCGTGAAATTGCGCCGCGAAAAAATTGGATTTACCTTTCAGTCGAATAATCTCATTCCGTATCTTACCGCCCGCGAAAATGTGGAATTTATGTTGCGCTTGAACAATAAACTTAACCGCGCAGGTCGCGTCCGCTCTGATGAATTGCTGGCGCGGCTGGGTTTGGCAGAACGATTGCACAGCCTGCCCGCCCAAATGTCAGGTGGACAACAGCAGCGCGTAGCCATTGCCCGCGCCTTGATCCACAACCCCGCTGTGGTACTGGCAGATGAACCCACAGCCTCGCTGGATACTGAACGCGCATTTCAAGTTGTGGAAACCTTCGCGCATTTGATCCACGAGAATGATCGCGCGGGCATCATGGTGACGCATGATTTACGCATGTGTCAGTTTGTAGACCGTGTTCTGCAAATGCAGGATGGAAAACTGGTACGGATTTATGAAAGTAAGGAAGAGATTACGGAACTGGCGCAGGGAATATTAAAGCACTAATCCCGTAGGTCACGTTTTCAACGTGACAAAATTGTGGTCGCTTTATAAA
>JAIFKY010000125.1 GCA_020049345.1 Anaerolinea sp. | reverse complement strand
CAGCGGGGGTATCCACCAGCAGAAAATCCAGTTCCAGTTCTTTTTCCAATAGTTCCAAACCATCCATATAATGATCAAGATTCGGGGGCGTGCGAATGATTTGCATAATGTCGGCAATCTTACTGCTGGCAGGAATCACAAACAGTTTTCCACCGGTATCTGGCAAAAAGCGCGCGGTTACGTCCTGAACTGTGGAAAGGATGTCGCATTTATCCCATAAATAATCGTTGAGCACACGGGTGGGTTCTGCCTCAGGCAGATCGAAAAACAAGTGAATACTGGGCGCCTGAAAATCTGTATCAATTAACGCCACCCGCCGTCCCTGCTCTGCAAGCAATACAGCAAGGCTGGAGATCAAACTGGATTTTCCAACTCCGCGCCGAAAAGAATGAATTGTGACAATTTTACTCATGCGATTGATGTTTCCTAATAATTAAATAAAAAACGCCCGTCAATAAACGAAAATTAAACGGGCGTTCATCAAATCAATATCCTGCAAGGTATCAGGCGAGCACGCGATTGGCCAACTGTTGATATATTTTGGTTACAGCGTGATCTGGATATTTTTGCGAGAAAATCCCAGAACTGGCCAGAGACATCAAATCATTTGAATGTGGAATCACCGCAACGACCTCACAGTTGTAATTCTTTTCGACCTCTTGCTTCACAACGGTCATGTCGTATGTTTCAGGCACTTTATTCACCATCAACAGCATTTGCGGAACATCCAATTTTCGGGCAACTTCCACAGTCACACTTGTGCCCTGATAGTCCTGTTGATCTGGACGAAGGATAAGCACCAATGTGTCTGAAATAGCGATTGAAAGAAGCGTCTCCTCATTCAATCCTGGATGTGTGTCAATAATAAGCATGTCCAGTTCGAGTTTTTCAATCAACGATTCAAAACCGTCATTAAGCAAGCCAACGTCGTAGCCTTCGCGCAAAACACGGGCAATTTCGCCCGCCTTAATGCTGGAGGGGATTAAATAAATTTTCCCTTTTACTTCTGCGCCCAGAGATGATGTTACATCGTAAGCGGTTTCTTCAATTGCACACTTGCCCCAAAGGTAGTCATTCAGTGAGCGAACCATGTCTTCTTCATCCATGCCGAAAAGAACATGAATTCCAGGAGATTGGATATCAGTATCAACCACGCCCACTTTCAGCCCCGATACGGCGCAAAGATAAGCCAGGTTGGCGCTTGTATTAGATTTACCCGTACCGCCACGAAATGAATGAACAGAAATTATCTTGGGCATGTTTCTTCCTCCAGAAAAAAAATGACGATGATTAATTATTTTTTAGGTTACAGACAACTTATAAAATATCAATGTTGGATAAATTTTACCACCATACAGAAACTCATGAACACAAAGGCCGCGTGCAAAAACATGGTTTTCTCAAAGCAGAAAAATATTAACGAAAATTTGACCGACTTGCGTTTTTCGCGTTAAGAGAATAAACCTCTTGCATAAGTAAAGCGTTGTAAACCACAAAGTCACCAAGTTTTTTCCTTCAAGTCTTTGTGGTCAATGAGAAAGCCGTGCGTGCAAAAAACAGGTTGAAAATTGAACTTTGAAAATATTTTCAACTTACATTTTCACAATGTTCTTCAAAAAAACATCCACAACCTGCGGGTCGAAATGACTGCCACTCTGCTCTTTGATGTATTGACGGGCTTTTTGTATTGTCCATTTTTTGCGATAGGTGCGGTCGTTTGTAAGCGCGTCCCATACATCTACAATGGCAAAGATACGCGCGACCAAAGGAATACGATCTCCCTGCAAGCCCTGCGGGTAGCCCGTACCATCCCATTTTTCGTGATGACAATAGGGGATATTGAGCGCGTCATTTAAGTAGGCAATGGGCAACAGCATATCACGCGCAAGTTCAGGGTGTTTTCGCATCACCAGCCATTCTTCGGTGGTCAGTTCCCCTTCTTTGAGCAGGATGGCGTCGGGTACGCCCATTTTTCCAATATCGTGCAGGAGCGCGCCGCGGCGGATGGCTGTCAGCTGCGATTCACTCACCCGCATGGCGCGCGCCAACTTCACGGTCAGGTCTGTGACGCGCAAGGTATGTCCTTCAGTCTCGTGATCGCGCAAATCCATGGCCCGCGACCAACCTTCGATGGTGGCATCATACGCAAGGCTGAGGTCCAGGTTGGCGCGTTGAAGGTTCTCAAAAAGTTGGGCATTGTCAATTGCAATGGAGGCCTGTCCGGCCAATGCCTCAAGAAATTCAAGCCACTCAGAATCAGGTGTGAACGCAACGCGGCGATAAACTTCGAGGGCGCCCTTGAGTTCTCCTTTTATGGATAACGGCACACACCAATATCTGGTAAAGCCTTCGTCTTTCCAGAGTTTGCCAAATTGCGGATTTTGATTGGCAGCCTCGAAGTCTAGTTCTATAACCGAGCGATGCTCCATGATGGCGCGTCCGGCAAAACTATCGCCCAGCCTGATGCCTTGGAGCAGTTGCGTCTGAAAACCGAGATCAGCCACCAATTCCAGAAGGCTTGAATCAGGGTGGAATAGAAGGATATTTGCGGCATCAACATCCAGTTGAGAGATGGTATGTGATAATAAAATGTTCAGCGTCAGGCGCATATCGCGGCTGCTGGCAATGGCGTGATCAATGGCGCGTAATGCTTTTAACTGTTCGAGATGATGAACAGTTTGCTCATGCAATTGCATTCGTTGTAAAGCCGCGCCGGTCATTTCAGACAAAATGGACAGCAGGCGAATCTCATTTTTATTAAGTTCGTGTTCGCTCGGCATGGAGACGACCATGACGCCCAATGTTTGCTGGGTGGTGCGGATGGGCAAACAAATGCCGCCCCAGCCAGGTGGAATTTGACTGCGCGCTGCGGCGCGTGTCTCAGGGTCACTGGCAAATTCACGTGAGATGTAGGTCTCGCCGCTGGTGAATACTTTTCCGGCAACTCCTTCATTGGTGCGGTGCGGCGCGGTGATTTTGGCGATCCAGCCGCGCAATATGGTTTGATCCAAATTACCTGTGATCTTGTTGTGTATTTCAATCGAGCCATGCGAGGTGTTTAGAATCGCCAAGGCTTCATCCAATACGATGGATAGCATTTCATTTTGTTTTGAGACGGCGCGCAAGACAAGCGAAATGCGGTTGAGCGTTTCCAGTTCCATCACGCGCTGGCGGGTTTCTTCAAACAGGCGCGCATTTTCAAATGCGCTGGCTGCCTGACTGGCCAATGTAACAATCAGGCGTTCATCGGCTTCGCTAAAGGCGTCTGGTTGTTCGTCTTCGATGCTGATTTCGCCGATAACGCGCTCGCCCAATTTCATTGGAACATATAGACCAGAGTGTATGCCGGGGTAGGCTTCAACGTAACGCGGATCTTTGGTTACGTCGCCAGAGCGCACAGGCAACCCATGTTGAATGACCCAGCCGCTCATCCCCTGATTTGAGCGGGTGATCAATGTCTGGAAATGATCCACCGCCTCACGCCGATCGAGATCGTTCTTTAAGCCGGGTTGATTAAAGTCCAGCAATTCGAGGCTATCGTCTTGCGGATGATATAAGCGAATTCGTGTGTGATGCCAGTTTAATTTCTCTTCGAGTAATTCAAGGATTTTCCGTCCAATGTCTTTTGGATTCAACAATTGGCTGAGCGTCAGCCCGCTTTGGTAGAGCATTTCCAATTCAATAACGCGCTGATGAGTGGCATCTTCTGCCTGTTTGCGCTGGGTGATATCCACCATGATGACGGCGAATTGCCCGTGTCTTGGACAATAAACCGACACTTCAAAATAACGCCCCAAATCTCCTGAATAGTTTTCAAAAAATGTGGAACGACCCGTCAATGCCACATTGCCATATATTTGAATCCAATACGGCTCGATGTTGGGCAGGACTTCCAGTACAGTTTTGCCAAGCAGGTTTTCAGATTTAAGTCCGGTCATGCGTTCAAAAGACGGGTTGAGTTCAAGAAAGCGATAGTCAACGGGATTGCCATTTTCATCGCAGATGATTTCATGCAGGGAAAAACCATCAATCATGCTGTTGAAAAGTTCGCGGTATCTCTTCTCACTCGTTTGCAATAATTCTTCGGCCTGTTTGCGTTCGGTGATGTCGTACATTACCCCATGAATTAAATGCGGCTTGCCATTTTCATCAGACAACCTGACTGCTTGGTCGCGGAGCCATCTCATCCGTCCATCCGCAGCGCGGATTCGATATTCTGCGTTATGTGGTTCTCCGTGTCGAAAACAACGAATGTACCCAGCGTGAACCCGTTCAAGATCATCCGGGTGAACCTGTGTCATCCAAATTCGGGGAGACCTTTCCATCCATTCCTGCTGCGTGAATCCCAATATTGCTTCGATTTGGGGGCTGATGTATAACGTGCTTCCCATAACTTTTGCATCATCAATAAAAACGATGGCGGGAAGTTGCTCAACCAGCGTGCGGTATTGTTCTTCGCGGTCGCGCAAAGATTTTTCCGCCTGCTTGCGTTCGTTCAATTCCATTTGCACCTGGGCATAGAGCCGCGCATTTTGCTCGGCAGAAGCAATGTGCAAGGCTAACGCTTCCAATAATTTCAATTGATCTTCGGTATAGGCGTTTGGATGAAAACTCATCACTTGAATCACACCACTGACCATTCCCCCATTTTTGATCGGAACGATCAATGCGGAACGGGTGACGTCTTCCTCATCTGGCGGAAGTTCTGTAAGAATTTCACTGGTCTCATTGTTCACATAGTAACTGGTTTGAGCAGTTTTTAGTTGCGTTTGATAATCGTTAAGTAGCATGGATTGTCCCGTGCGGATGACGAGACTTTGCGTGCCTTTGCCTTCTGCTTCAAGCGGAATGGGCGGAAAGGATTCGACATCCAGCCAGTTATTTTCCATCCAATAGGCGCGGCAGGTAATCAACTGTGTTTCAGAGTCAAATGCTGAAATAATCAAGCCATCATTGGGGGCGATGGTGGACATGAAATCGCAGATTGCCTGATAAATTTCATGCAGGTCAAGTGTGCGGTTTAATCTTTGGCTGGCTTTGTAGAGCATTTGCAATTGTTCGTTGTGATGAAACGCCAATTCTTCCGCCCGTTTGCGCGCGGTGATATCCCAGAAGGAAATCTGTATGCCGTTGGTCTTTCCGGTTCCGTCATAAATGGGCGTCTTAATGCTTTGTACAAAGGTAGTCTCGCCGCCGTGAATGATTCGTTCTTCAATGAGTTCTTGAACCTGTCCGCTGTCTAATATGGCTTGATCATCGCGCCGATATTTTTCAGCCAAGGCTGAAGGGTGCAGATCAAAGTCGGTCTTGCCCACCAGATCGGCGAGTGTGATCTGCGACAACTCCAGGAAGCGGCGGTTGGCAAAGGTAAATCGTCCTTCCAGGTCTTTGCGGCAAATGCTCAGGGGTGAAGATTCAACGAGGGAGTGATACAGCGATTGACTCTCGCGCAACGCTTCTTCCACCTGTTTGCGTTCGGTGATGTCGTACATCACGCCCTGCCAAAATAGCGGGGCTTCGTCGGGAGTTTTGATCACAATGGCTTCGTCATGCAGCCACAGGGTGCGTCCGTCGCGGGTCTGAATACGGTATTCAACGTAAAACGGATCATGGTTTGCGGTAGTACGTTGATCCTCCTGCACGACAGTTAATCGATCTTCAGGATGTATCATTCTTTTCCACAACTCGCTGTCTTCGATCCATTCGGCGGGGGTGTAGCCGGTTACTCTCTCCACTTGCGGGCTGATGTACAGGGTTTGTCTGCTGTCTGCCGACTCGGTGTACACAATTGCCGGCACTTGCTCAACCAACGCGCGCATTCTGATCTCGGATGCGGCTAGCGCCTCTTCGGCCTCCTTGCGCTTGGAAATATCGCGAATGATAATTTGCGTGGCGGGCTTGCCGTTATAGACAGTGGGCGCGGCGCTGACTTCAACCTCAATCAATTGCCCATCAAGCGTGATGAATTTCTCTTCGAGTGTTGAGGCGGGCTGTTGACTTTTATAACCGAGTCGAACACGTTCCTTGACTATGGCTTGGTAATTTGGGTGAACAAACTGGATCGCGTCCATGCCGATCAAATCTTGCGGACTGTTGGCGTGGAGCAGTTTTACCGCTGCGGTATTAACATATACAACTTTTCCTTCACAGTGAATGCCAATGCCGTCAGGCGAAAATTCGACCAATGTTCGATAGCGCTCTTCGCTGACGCGCAACGCTTCTTCGGTTTGCCGGCGTTCCCTTCGTATTTCAGCCTGTTCGAGTTCACGCTGCACAGCCGGAATAAGCCGCGTCAAATTATCCTTCATTAAATAATCTTGCGCGCCGGCTTTCATCATGGAAACGGCGGTTTCTTCACCCATGGCGCCTGAGACAATGATAAATGGAATATCCAGCCCCAATTCTTTTAGAATCATGAGGGCGGCATGTCCGTCAAATTGCGGCAGTCGGTAATCTGAAATGATGATGTCCCAGGATCGTTTATTCAACGCGGAGCGCATTTGCGCGGCAGTTTCAACCTGTTCATACACAAGTTCGTAGCCCGCCTTTTTCAATAAGCGGACGATGAATTGCATATCGCTTTCCATGTCTTCCACGATCAAAACAGCAAGCGGCACAGGCATTGCTACCTCACTTTGGGCGGTCATATCATTCATTACTCATATCAAACATTTCATTTGAATTCTTTTTATATTTTATTACGCAGTTGCGCCCGCTGCGTTTTGCCTGATACAAGGCTTCGTCGGCGGTTCTGATCAAATCGTCAATGCCTGACATTTGGTCTGTAATTGCAGATACGCCAATGCTGGCGGTAATGGTTAGCAATGCGCCGGGCATTTCAAAAGATGTCTTTGCCATAACCTGTTGTATCCGTTGAGCAAGTATGAAGGCTTCATGCAGCGAAGTGTCGGGCAAAAATACGGCGAATTCCTCGCCGCCCATGCGCCCAAGAATGTCACTTTCGCGCACGCTGAATTTCAAGGCCGCCGCCACCTGCTGCAACGCCATATCTCCGGCCTGGTGACCATGGGTGTCATTCACTTTTTTGAACTCGTCAATATCAAGCATTAAAAGCGAAACGAATTGGTTATTGCGTTTGGCGCGTTTGAATTCTTCCGCGCCGCGCTGCATGAAATAACGACGGTTATATAAATTTGTTAAATAATCGGTCATTGCCAGTTGTTCCAACCCGGCATTGAGTCGTTTAATTTTTTCTTCAGATTCCTTGCGGGCGGTAATATCTTCATTCACAGAGACAAAGTGCGTAATGTTGCCGTTTGAATCAGTGATTGCTGAAATGGAGGCGAATTCCCAATAGAGTTCACCGTTTTTCTTGCGGTTAAGAAATTCTCCGCGCCATTCTTTTCCAGCCAGAATGGTCTGCCAAAGTTCAATATAAACTTCGGGAGGGGTTTGAGCAGATTTCAAGATGCGCGGATTCTTTCCGCGCGCTTCTTCCAATGCATAGCCGTTCACAGCGGTAAATTTTGGGTTGACGTATTCAATTTTTCCGTCCACGTCAGTAATCATAATGGCCGATGGGCTGTGTTCCACCGCACTGGAAAGTTGGCGTAGTTGGTCGTCTGCCTGTTTACGTCCGGTGATGTCGCGCACAATGCCCTGCAAGTTTCCATCTGGCAATTGTTTGGCGCTGATTTCAACGCAGATCAGTGAGCCGTCTTTGCGTATCATTTCACGCTCACTAATAATTGTTTCGCCTTGCTGAAGTTCTTTAAGTTGCAATGGGGCTGACATCGAAAATATTGTCACCTGCTGCATTGTCAATTGCAAAATTTCTTCGCGGGTATATCCCGATAATGCGCATCCGGCAGAATTTACATCCAGGTATCGCCCTTCAGAGTTTGTAATAAATATTCCATCAGAGGCCTGTTCTACCAGTGTGCGATATTTTTCCTCGCTCTCACGCAAAGCCTGCTCGGCTTGTTTGCGTTCCTGTCGTATGCCGGCCTGTTCAAGTTCGCGTTTTACAGCAGGCGCGAGGCGCGTCAGGTTGCCTTTTATCAAGTAATCATGCGCGCCGGCTTTCATCATCGCCACGGCGCTTTCTTCGCCTATCATGCCTGATACAACAATAAATGGAATATCGGGCTGCTCCTCTTTTAATATCTCCAACGCAGCGCGCCCGTCAAACTGCGGCAGGTTGTAATCTGAGATCACAATATCCCAGGTTTGTTTTTTCAACGCCGCGCGCGTTTGTTCAGCAGTCTCTACCTGTTCGTAAGCAACTTGATAGCCCGCTTTCTTTAACAAGCGGACAATTAATTGCGCATCGCTTTCTGAATCTTCAACGATTAAAACAGCAAGCAGTGTTTCCACATCACCTCTTTTTGGGCGGAGCCGGCTCGTTTATTACCAACCAGTATAAACCCAGATGTTGAACAGCGTCTACGAACTGTTTGAAATCCACTGGTTTGCGAATGTAACTGTTGGCGCCCAGATCATAACTTTGGGCAATGTCATCTTCTTCAGTGGATGTGGTTAGGATGACAACTGCCAGCCGGCTTGTACGTTCATCAGCGCGGATTTGGCGCAGAACTTGCAAGCCATCCACTTTTGGAAGTTTGAGATCAAGCAGGATCAAGGCCGGCAGTTCGTTCTTTTTCTGACCTGTGAGCGGGTCGGTGTCAAATAAGAAGTTCAACGCCTCCTGTCCGTCCTCGGCAACCATCAGCTCGTTGGCAATGTGGCTCTTTTCAAGCGCGCGGCGGGTCAACCCAATATCGCTGGGACTATCGTCAACCAATAAAATGGTTTTGGGGTTCATGTTTTCTCCTTAAAAGACGTAGATAAAATTGGCAACACCGTGCCGGCGTTTGCGATCTATATTTTTCATTCAAGTGTAAAGTAAAATGTTGCGCCGCGCTCAACTTCTGCCTCAGCCCATACGCGCCCGCCGTGACGATGGATGATGCGTTGAACTGTTGCCAGCCCAATGCCGGTGCCGGGGAATTCAGAAAATTTGTGCATACGCTGGAATGCTCCAAATAATTTTTGGGCATAGGTCATGTCAAAGCCTGCGCCGTTATCGCGGACAAAGAAAATGCGCTGACCTTGCTCTTCGGTCTGTCCAAATTCAATGCGCGCGTCTGTGCGTTTGGATGTAAATTTGAATGCGTTTTCCAGCAAGTTGGCAAGCACAGCATCCAGCAGGTGCGGGTCACCTTCGGCGGTTAACCCTGCCTGGATGTTGAAATCCAGTTGGCGGAGTGGCTCGTTGCGCTTAATGCGTTCTACAATGGCTTGCGCGAGGGCGCTTAAATCCACTTTTTCTTTAATCATCTCGGCGCGAGTCAGGCGCGATAATTGGAGCATGTCGTCAATTAAATGCCCCATGCGTTGAGTCTCAGATCGCACGCGGTCAATGTATTGCCGTCCCTGCTCGTCAAGTTGATCATAATAATCTTCGAGCAGTGCATGGCTCCAGCCGTCAATGCCGCGCAGGGGCGCGCGCAGATCGTGCGAGACGGAATAGCTGAAGGCTTCCAGTTCCTTGTTGGTGGTTTCCAATTGCGCTGTGCGTTCGCGCACACGCTGTTCGAGTTCCTGGTTTAATTGATAAATTTTATTTTCAGACTGTTTGCGTTCGGTGACATCATTGGCAACGCCAATGACCTTGATCACTTTATCCTGTTGATCAAATACGGGGGTGTAAAAGACATCAAATACAATGCCTTGTACGCTAACTTCATCCCGTTGATGCTGTCCGGCAAGGGCGTTTCTCATTGCGGTCAGGATGGTCGGGTAATCGCGATACACATCAAAGACAGACATGCCCACCACCTGCCCTGGTTGCAGTCCCAGTTTTGCCAACCCCCTTCCTTCTGAAAGGGTTAATATGCCTTTTTCATCGGTGACAAAAGTGACAACGGGCGCATGAAAAACAACGGTGCGATAGCGTTCTTCGCTTTCGCGCAAAGAATCTTCGGCCAGCCTGCGTTCGGTAATGTCTTGAATTGATCCTTCAAGAATTTCCGAGTCGCTATATAGCCGCACAGACATGACACATCTTCTTACGTCTCCCTGTTTGCTCAACATTCCACATTCAAAATCGGTCACATAACCTTGCGCGTTGAGCAATTGCATCATCATGTCACGTTCGCATTTATCAGCCCAAAGGGGTACAGAAGGCTGACCTTTTAATTCTTCGGCAGTGTAATTAAGAATCTTGAGATACTTTTCATTGAATTCCAGAATTTCAGAACCATCAAGCCGGACTCTAAACATGCCGACTTCAGAGTTGTTAAATAAGTTGCGATACTTCTCCTCGCTCTCACGCAACGCATCTTCTGCCTGTTTGCGCGCGGTAATATCGCCATAGGTAATAACCACGCCCTGCCCTGCCTCTGGCAGAGGAGCGGCGGTAACACTGAGCCAAACGACGCTGTCATCTGGTTTGAGGACGCCCATTTCCTCGTTTTCCACCACACGCTGTTCCTTCAGCGCCCGCACGCTGGCAAATTCATCGGTTGGCATGTGAGTTCCATCTGGGCGCACGATGCGCCATTCGGGGCTGGCAATGCTGCGCTGAATGTGTTGCTCTTGCGGCACAGCAAGTAGTTTATCGGCGGTTGGGTTGGATTCCAAAATGTTGCCCGCTTCATCTGCGACAGAAATTCCCAGCGGGAAGTGCTCAAACAGGGTTTTGTACTTGGCAAGAGTAATGCGTAACGTTTCTTCAGCCTGCCTGCGCTCGGTGATGTCCCAAAATATTCCCAACATTCCTTTAACCTGTCCATCGGCGTCGTAGATGAGGGCTTTGGTCACCTGCACATAATACCTTTCGCCGCCCAACGGTTGATGAATTTCCACCTTTTCAACAAATTGTCCTGTTTCGATCACACGGAGATCGTCCTTGCGATATTGCTCTGCCAGCTCTATGGGATGAAGGTCGAAGTCTGTTTTACCAAGAATATCAGCCAGCGCTTTCCCTTCGGTGGTGCAATAATTTTGGTTGGCAAACGTGAACCGTCCCTCAAGGTCTTTGCTGAAAACGTTTTGCGGCATACTTTCAACCAACGACCGAAAAAGAGCGCGGCTCTCGCGCAATGCTTCGTCTGTCTGCTTGCGCTCGGCAATGAAGCGCGCCTGTTGGACGTTTTGATACGCCATGGTCGATAACTGGTTGGCAAGCGTAAAAAGCGCCTGGGCAACTTGATCAAATTTTTCCCTCGACATGGCTGGCACTTCATGAAACGCTTCGAGGAAAGCCTGTTCGTCCGCTCCAATTACCCGCGCATATCGGAGCATATTTTCTTCCGTTTGTGTTTCGTCGCGAACCTGACCAATTAGCCAGTTTGCAATGTGCTTTCCGCCGATGGAAATTCCCGCGCCTGCATCCCAAAGTCCGCCGCTCATACATGGCTTAATAATAGGTCCTTTGAGGTTTAGTTGACCTAATTCGGCATCTGACTTAAGACAGTTTATATATCCTTCCTCTGTTTCACGAATGACATCTTTACACAATTTGCAAAAATTGCTTGGAACCGTAATGGGTGTTCCGTCAACGCGAGTAATGATGGAAGCAACGCCGGTTGCCTTTGCAAAGTCATCCTGTATTTTTTGAATATCTTCAAGGTTGAAGAGATCGTCAAATGCAATATTTTCCGTGTTTTCCAATGGCAGGGTAAGCGCGACGATTCTTTTTTCCAAAGATTCCTGTACCCGTTTGCGCTCGGTAATATCGCGGGTAATGTTAATAAGATGTGGAATGCCGTTTAATTCCAATATGGAAGCAGACATCAAACCATAAATAATATCCCCATTCTTTGCGCGGAAACGCGCTTCGAGGTTCTCCATCCTGCCATCTTTTTTCAATGCCTCCACCAGCCGCTTGCGATCTTGCGGATCAACCCAAATATTTAGTTCAAGGGAGGTTTTGCCAATCACTTCATCGGCAGCGTATCCCATAATTTGAGTAAAGCCATTATTAACCGAAACATACATTCCATCTTTCAGGCGATTAATGTTGATTGAGTCGGGGCTGAGGATAAATGCCTTGCGAAATTTTTCCTCGCTCACACGCAAAGCGTCTGACGCCTCGGCTTGTGTGCGATAAAAAAGAATGCGCTGCTGCCGCCATGTCACGACCAGTCCTGCGCCAGATGTAAAAATTGCCATGCCAATAATCCAAAGGGTCTGCCACAGCCTTGTCCTCAGCGGCGCGTACACTTCGTCAATGTCCACTTTGGAGATCAAAAACCAGGGGGAATCAGGCACGGGACGCACATCGGCAAAAACGGGTACACCGCGATAGTCCACCCCTTCCACGACCCCAACCTGCCCCAGTACGGCTTTAACGGCTGGAATATCAATTTCTGTCAGCGGATAGCGTTGAGTCAGGGGCGCGCCCTGCTTAAAGCGCAGTTCATTCAAAAATTGCACATCATCACCATCGCGCCGCGCAAGCAAAGTCTCGGCTGTATTGCTGGGGATGGGCCACTGACTAAGAAGTGGATAGATTTGGGTGGTTGGGTCAATATCTAAAACGAGAACGCCTAACGGCTTTTCCATATCCCGCCCGGCATAGATGGGCACCAAAATGGAAAGGTGAACGGTCTGATCGACATATTGATGGAAATCGAGAAAAACAACTTCGCCTGATTTCAGCGCTGGAGCAATGGCCGCGATCAAGTGTGGATCTGCTGACTCGGGCATGGAAGGGGATGCAATTTTCTCAACGCCGTTGGTATCTAATATAGAAACCCGCCGGTAGTGATAGGAAACACGGGTACTCTCCAGCCGCGAGAGCAATTGCACTTTAGCCTCGATGGTATTTGGGGCATTCAAAAATTGTTGCGTCAATGCGGCAAAGACGGCATTCTGGCGCATGACTTCTGCATTTCCCATGCGCTCACTGCGCCAGCCAACCAATCCTTTGGATTTGAGCTCGGCAATGGCCGAAATCTGGCGCTCTGCCTGATAGCGGAACTCCAGTTCAAAACTATGATAAGAAACATGTCCGCTGACGGCAATTCCCATCACCATTAAAAAGAAAATAGAAACGTAAATAGCCAATGCGCGCTTTGCCTTGCTATCATAATGTTTCATGTGAATTTTTCCTTATTAGACCTCTTGCAAAAGTAACCCGTTGAGAAGCCACCAATGTTACCTGAGCAAAGCGAAGGGTCTCCAAGATAATCGTAGAGATTCTTCGCTCCGCTCAGAACGACACTGCGTAAGGCGAGTTACTTACCACGTTACTTTTTTGTATTTTCTTGATCAAAAATTACGGTACAGTTGCGTCCGGTTTGCTTGGCGGCATACAAGGCTTGATCAGCGCGTAGAAATAGGGATTCCACTGTATCGAGCTGCGAAACAACGCCGGATTCGGATGCGGCAGAGTGGATAGTTTGGGCGATGCCAATACTAATCGTCACTTTTAGCATACCTTTGTCGGTGTCCATATCCATGGCTGCAATACCGGTGTGGATTCGCTCGGCAAGGGGCAGCGATTCCTGCGCGCTGGTACGGGGCAAAAGAATGACAAACTCATCACCGCCATAACGCCCGATCACATCCACAGAACGAATTTCAGCGCCAACAATTTGCGCGATCTTTTTTAATACCAGATCGCCCACCGTATGACCAAAAGTATCATTGATCTGCTTGAAGTAATCAACATCAAACAATATCATGGAAAACGGCGGACGATAGCGCAAAGCAACATTAAATTCCCGTTCGGCAAGTTCAAACAAATAACGGCGGTTATTAACACCCGTCAGCGCGTCTGTGCGCGCCAGTCGCTGTTCGCGTTCAAAGGAATTTTCAAGCGCGTGATGGGCAACATCAAGCGTTTCATGAGCACGGCGCAGTTCGGCTTCAATCTGTTTGCGCTCAACAATTTCACTTTTCAGGGCTGAAAACAATTGAACATTATCCAGAACCAGGGCAATAAGTTGCGCAAATAATATTCCGTTTTTTACCTGCCTGTCATTAAAAATATATCCTGGTTGTGAACGTCCCAAAGCCAACACGCCAATACATTTTTCCCTGACCAACACTGGAAAGTCAGCCACGGCGTGTAATGCGAGGTCTGCATAAACACTTCGGCGATATTCGTAGGTGGAATAATCATCCACAATGGCGGGCTGCTTTGTATCAAAAGCCTGCCAGCATAGTCTGGCGTCGCCACGACCAACCCGGCTTCCCATAAGAGCCTGCTGGTTGCGGGTACATGCTTGAATGATTAATTCGCCGCCTATGTCAAGCGATAATTCTCCGATAGGAGCGTCAAGCAACATCACCGCACGATCCACAATTGCCTGAAGTAACTCATCCATGTCATGATAATTGAGCAGGTCAAGCGTAATTTGATGCAAAGCCGAGAGGTATATATTTTGCTGTTGCAGGCTTTCTTCTGCATGTTTGCGAGCCGTGATGTTTTCGTGCGACACAACAACACGAATGGGTCCATCACCAGCAAAACGCGTGACTTTGGCGTTATACCAGCGTCGATCCGCAGTGGGGTCTTCAGAGTCACAAGGATATTCGAGCGAGAACGCTTTCTGTTTCCCCTCGATTACAGAGCGAATACCGCCGGCAACCACCCGCGCATAGACCGCATCGGGGCCTTGTGATGCATCGCAAACTGCCAGATAGTTGGCGCCTTCGCATACATCAGCGGGAATCAACGCCTCAGCATACGCCAAGTTACGCCATGCGAGATTGACTTGTACAATAAAACCTGTTTCATTCAAGATTGCAATTTCGCCCACGATTGAATCTACTGTGGCGCGCGCAAAACGTTCTGATTCGCGCAACGCTTCTTCCATCTGCTTGCGGGGGGTGATGTCACAATTGCTTTCGCGGCGTCCCAGGCATTGCCCCTCTTCGTTGTAAACAGCCGTGCAGTGGTGGCTAATCCAACGCGTTTCGCCAAGCGCGGTAACAATACGAAAATCCATTTGAACATCCTCGCGCCGACAAAGATGAGATACCGCGTAAAAATGCTTGCTTACCTTTTCCTTGTCATCCGGGTATGCGATCTTCAAAATGAGATTCTCGTCAGCTAAAAATTCTGCGGGAGTATATCCACTAATCCGTTCACATGCTGGAGAGATGTAGAGACAAACGCCATCGGGAGAATGCCACGCCTCCCAATCGTAAGTGAAGTTTGCTACAGTGCGATACTTCTCTTCGCTTTCTTGCAGTATTTTTTCCATGCGCTTGCGCTCGGTGATGTCCAGCATAACGGTTAGCAAACACAAGTCCTTACCAATGTATATGGTGTCGGCAGAAAATAAACCGTCGCGCAGTGATCCATCTTTGGTTCGAATGGTCACTTCAATGTCTTTTGCCGTCCCATTCTGCTTCATCTCTTCAATTATGGTATTTCGTTGATCTACATTTGCAAAGAGATAAAGTTCTGTAGACTTCTTCCCAATTACTTCATCACGCAAAAAACCAAGCGTTTTGAGAAATGTGTCATTAACGTCAATATAAGTGCCGTCTTCAAAATGGCTCAAAGCCATCAATGCCGAGTTGGATTGAAAGGCTTTTGAAAATTTCTCTTCCGACAACTTGATCTGGGACATGTCTTTGGTGACGCCAAAAATCACAGGGTTGCCGTCCCAAAAACCTGATGTCACTCTTGTTTCAACTGGGATCTGTCCGCCCGATTTTTTCATAATTGGCACCGGACAAAATTCAGCAGTACCGGCCAACATCTCGCCAACAATCCGTCCGGCTTCCGCTCTGCGTTCTGGCGGATGTACCATGAGAACCGACTTGCCAAAAAGTTCTTCGGGAGAATATTCCAAACGGTCTGTCACTGTTTTGTTGACATGGATGATGTTCCCGTGTTCATCCAAAACAAATAGAAAATCATCAATGCTGTTAAAAAATATCTCGTAATTTTTTCTGGTTCTCTCCAGCAAGTTTTCAGCCTGCTTGCGTTCGTTTAATTCCTGATCAAAAAGGCTAAACAAGCGGGCATTTTCTACGGCAGCAGCGGCATGATTCGCAAAGAGCAATAATAAGTTCAGTTCTTCCCGTGTGAATTTTTTTGAAATATCATCCCGCAACATATGGATCACGCCGCTGACTTGACCCTGCCAAAGCATTGGCACACTCATCACGGCGTGGAACGGCTGTTCCTGCATGTAGACATTGGCCTGATTCGCCCATTTGCTGTAATCATCAATAATTAATGGCTGTCCGGTTTCAGCCACATAGCCGGCTGCGCCAACGCCAAAATCAAGCAGGGTTCCGGTAAAATCACTCTTCGTTTTATAACTGACCACACAACGTACTTTGCGTTGTTCGGGTTCGGTCAAATACAAACCTCCGCCAGAAGCGCCCAATAAATTGGCGGCGCGCTCCACAATCATATTCAACAGTTCGGGCAGCGAGTGCGGGGCGGATAGGTCGAGGATCGTCGCTTGCAGGGAGGTTAATTCATCAGTGCGCTGGCGTAAATTGTCCTCCATTTGCCTGCGTCCGGTAACATCATGAACGATTGAGAAAAGCGCGTGCTTCTCATGCAAGACGATGGGAGAAGAATATACCTCCACAGTACGTACTTCCCCACTGGCCAGTTTATGTGCAAAAACAAAATAGTTTCTTTCCTCGCTAAATGCTTTTTGACATTCCACAGCCACCGACTCTGGCGACAGCATATTAATTTCGCTAATTAACATGCTGCAAATTTTTGATTTGGAGTATCCGTAAAAATCCAATGCGGCTTGGTTGGCGTCAAAAATTTTCCCCGTTTCAGGCTCGATCAACAACATGACCGCAGAATGTCCCTCAAAAATAAGGCGAAAAGTCTGTTCCTCAGATGCAGGAAACGCCCTGTTTTTTTGTATTTTTTTTGGGGAAGGCATCAAATTACTCCTGTCATGTTCGAGACTTTCTTTCATTAAAGGAATTTAGAAGTTAAATGCTTGCCGCTGCGCGAAAAAGCGAATGGAATTCATGCTTCTTCGCGGGTGAAAAATTAATTCGTATAAAGTCCATTATACAATGCAAGGCTTAATATAATTGGCAATTGACTATAGCCAACCCCGCTGGTAAATACCAAATTTACAATAGACTTCAAATCCCATGCGGTGATACAAACGCAAGGCATTTGGATATGTGGTTTGCAGGGTGCCAATGCAATACCCCAATTTTATGGCTTCCTGATAGGTAAGCAGGGTGATGGCTGTTCCCAGTCCATTTTGACGGTATTCTGGACGGGTTGCAATATTGTAAAGTCCGGCGGCACCTGCCCCAAAATGCAGAGAACTGGTCGCAACAACCTGACCGTCCGCGCGCATCATATAATGCCGCCATTCGGAATCAGGTGAAAAGGTCAATTGACCAAACACATCCAAAATGAATGGGCTGTCGCTGGCAGGAATACCAAAGGTTTCCATGAAAAGCGGCATCCAGGTTTCCAATGCATCGCGGTCGTGGATCGGCTCGAAGGTGTAGTCCAATTTGGGGGGCGTGAATTGAATGAGTTGATTCAGATCAGCAGCCATGCCGATCATGTCGCGGTTATGAGTGAAGCCATGCGCTTGCAATGCCTTTCCCAGCGTTCCCGGCTCTGAAAGCGGACCCACCCACCAGGTCAGCGGCGTGCCATTCTGACGAAAAGGCTCCAAAGTATTCTCAATTTGTTGATCAAGTTCTTTGTCGGCAAATTGAGCCGAGGTTATGCCGTTGTACCCAACACGGTTCAATCCAGATGTAAACCAGGCTGGGTTTCCGGTGCAGATCTTCCCACCAGGCAATTTTGCAAAATCCTGAGACTTTGCAGATAAATTATCTTCGATCAATTTGGCAAGTTCATTTGAAGATGCGTTGAGGGTTGTGTTTATTTTTTGCATGGCTCGTTTCTTCAATCAGAAATTTTTGAAAAATGACGAGAATTAAAAAGGTTTTCTCTCTGCAATACCTTCGCCAAATTTCATAAACTTGGTTTTCGTGGAGCGGATTGTCAATCCGCTTGCCGGATACGGCAAAAAAGTTGGATTCAATTCCATATTTAGCCACGCGGGATGCCATCCCGCGCTACAAAATAGGCAAAGGTGTTGCTGGGGTTAATTCTCTTTCGCCAAATTTCATAAACTTGGTTTTCGTGGGGCGGATTGTCAATCCGCCCGCCGGATACGGCAAAAAAGTTGAATTCATTCCCATATTTAGCCACGCGGGATGGCATCCCGCGCTACAAAATAGGCAAAGGTGTTGCTGTGGTTAATTCTCTTTCGGCGTATCCAAGTCAGGGAGTCTATCACGGCAACTTCCAGAGAATCAGAATTGTGAGAAAACTGTGTAGAGAGTGCAAAGTCAGGTTTTGTTCGCCAAATTTTCCAAAAATCTGCAAAGAGTGGAGCAGAGCAATTTGCATTAAGAAAATACCACGTCTGAATTGACGATGATTCTCACTTATGCTATATTCAATCCATAATGTCAGCCAGCCACACCACCCGCGAAAACGAACTGAATATCCTGATCCGCGCCAAGTACCCAATTCTTTACATTGTTTCATGGGAAGAGCGCCGCATTGAGCAAACCCTGCGCATCGTGGCAGGGCAGTTGCGGAAAAAGCTCTATGGCTGGAGCATCACCGACGGGCTTCGTCCGCTGGATGGGTACGACGGCATGGTGACAGACACATCATCCTGTTCCCCCCTGCGCGCACTGGATATTATCTCCGCCTCGCAGGAATCAGCCATTTTTGTGCTGAAAGACTTCCATCCCTTCATTGACGACCGCCATCCCGTACCAGACCAGCCCATCATCGTGCGCCGTTTGCGCGACATCACCAACCACCTAAAAGAAAGCCGCAAGACGCTCATCATCCTCTCGCCGCTTTTATATTCCCCGCCCGAACTTGAAAAAGACATCACCGTTTTGGATTACGGTCTGCCCACGCCCGATGAAATGACCCAGTCACTGGATCGTGTTGTGCGCTCTGCGCGCGAAGTCAGCGGAATGGAAGTGGATTTGAGCGACGACACGCACGAAAAAATCCTCGCCGCCGCGCAAGGCTTGACCTGTACCGAAGCCGAGAACGTCTTCGCCAAATCACTGGTCATGAACCGCACGCTGGATGTGGATGTGATCATCGCCGAAAAGAAACAGATCATCCGCCGCTCGCAAATTCTCGAATACTTTGAAGCCTCCGAAGAAATGGAATACGTCGGCGGAATGCCGCTCCTCAAGGAATGGCTGGCGAAGCGTTCACTCGCTTTCAGCGAACGCGCCCGTCAGTTTGGGTTGCCCGAACCCAAGGGTTTGCTACTGCTTGGGGTTCAGGGAGCAGGCAAAAGTTTAATTGCGAAGGCGATTGGCAGTCAGTGGCGGCTTCCGCTTCTGCGGCTTGACCTGGGGCGGTTATTCAGCGAACTGGTCGGCTCATCCGAACAAAATATGCGGACAGCGTTGAGTCTCGCTGAATCCGTATCCCCTTGTCTTTTGTGGATTGACGAACTCGAAAAAGGATTGGCAGGCATTGCCAGTTCGCATCTTTCTGACGCAGGGACAACTGCTCGAGTCTTCGGCAGTTTTCTAACATGGATGCAGGAAAAGACCGCGCCCGTTTTCGTCATCGCCACGGCAAACGACATCAGCATTTTGCCGCCCGAAGCCTTGCGCAAAGGACGCTTCGACGAAATCTTTTTCATTGACCTGCCCAACCTGTCGGAGCGGCGCGACATCTTCGCCATTCACATTGCCAAACGCGGACGCGATCCGCTTCAATTTAATCTCGACGAACTTGCGCGTGTCAGCAATAATTTTTCAGGCGCAGAAATTGAGCAGGTGGTCATCTCGGCTTTGTACGATGCCTTTGAAGCCAACCATGAACTGACTCACATTGACATTGTAAAATCGATCAAAGCCACCATGCCGCTGGCTCAAACCATGGAAACGCAGATCAACAGCCTGCGCGTGTGGGCGCGTACTCATGCCCGCCCCTCCTCGCTGATTAATAGTCCCATGCAACACCAGCCAACTTCTGACCTGCGGCAGATAGAATTATGAGGCAGATATACTCCGTCCATAGTTATCTCCGCCGGCACCTGACAACAGTGGAGCAAGTAATTACCGCCGCCGGACTGGCTGGCTTACTTTATGGATTAATACAATTCCTGCCAGCCTACCCGCAAGATTGGGGAATTGTGCTTACGGGCGCAGTGTTTTTCATAAGCATTTGGTCGCCGGTTGCCGGATATTTTTTGGCGGTACTTGCCGCGGCGTATCCACTTTATATTGTTTCAATTTACCTTGCCGTGATCTTTCTGGCAATTGCCATCATCGGTCAGCATTTATTCATTCAAAACTTGAGCGGCGCCCTTCTGACATTAACCTCACCTGTGTTGGGCGCCATTTATCTTTCATGGACTGTGCCCCTGCTAGGCGGCTTGTGGTGGGGACCTGCGGGCGGCGCAATCATGGGCGGCATGGCGGCGCTTTGGATTGAGATCATTGCGGGCATGGCTTACATTTCACCCAATTTGTTAAACCTGCTTGGCATCCTGCCGATCATCAATGAGCCTTTTCGCCAATTTTCCTCAGCAAACTCGCTGGAGGTTCTTGGAATTTTATTCCTGCCATTGGCTCCAAATTCTTCCACGCTGCTGTATCATTTATTGCAAATTGCCATTTGGTCTTTTACAGGCTGGATGGTTGGCATGTTAAACGAAAAAGACTGGGCGCAGATTCGCCGTCCGAAATCAAGCGTGTTCATTGTGGGAACCGGTATTTTGGCGCTAACTGTCCTGCAAATTTTATTAAATCTCTGGCTTGCAACTCCGATCACAAACAGCATCCAAAATGCGCTTGGGTATACAATATTTTTTTCATTTATAACTGTCATCGTGCTGGAGATTGGGCTTCACTTTTTTGAACACCCACTTCCCGTGCCCCTTTCTCAATCTGCGCCCATTCAATTTGAAATGAACAACGCTGCGTCCAACACGCCGGTATCCATGCCAGTTCCACCACTGCCCGAAATGTCTGCAGATGACAAAACTGAAGACTTAATTATGCTCGAATTGGATTAAAATTGTATACCTAATATGCAATATCAACAGCAGCCTCCCCGCATGCGCCAACAGCGCCGACATACAGGTGTCTCAATCTCGCCTGGAATTCTAACCACCGCCCTGAGCATTGGCGCGATTGTTTTAATTGTAGCAATCACGTTTTTTGGAGACTGGATGCAGGTGCCCGAACTAAGCCTTTCGGCACAGGGTCAATTTTTATCTCCAAATGGCGATGGCAGTTACGATATTTTCACAGTTAATTATCACATCACCAATTCTGCCCGCATTACAGCACTGGTGTTTAGCGACCAAAACCTAATTCGTACCCTAGCCAGCAATCAGACCGAAACCAACGGCGATCATTTCATTTCATGGGATGGGCGGACAGATCAAGGCGCAGTTGCTCCCGACGGCTTTTACCGCGTCGAAGTGACCGCATTCGGCTCCATGCGATCCAAGGTCCAAAGCGTGCAAGCGCAATTGGATACCCAGCCACCCACCGTCCAACTTGCCAACCTGCCCGAAGGGATGAACGTCAATACGCCTGACATGCAAATTGAAGGAGTCACCGAACCAGGCGCCATGATCTGGCTAAACGGAACCGCCCAGCCCCAACAGGTGGACAACATGGGACGGTTCAACTTTCCCTTCAAGTTAAAGGATGGGAGCAACAACGTCGAACTCCAGGCAATTGATCCGGCAGGGAATGTCGCCCGTATTCAACGATCCATTCTTTTGGTTACAGAACCACCAGACATTAACATTGTGCGTCCGCTTGAAAACGAATGGACAAACCAGCAGATGGTCACCATCGAAGGCACCACCCGCCCAGGCGCCGCGTTGACCATTAACCAGCAAACCGTCCAGGTTGATCAGGATGGACACTTTCTACACGAGATGATTCTCAATCAGGGAGATAATGCCCTGCATTTCGTCGCCACCGATAAAATTGGAAATGTTGCCAATCTGGATCGCGTGATCCACTTGAAAACTGGGGCGCTGCCAATTCAGGTAAATGTGCAGGATGGCGCCGTCATTGGAGACCCAAATCTTCAACTGGTTGGAAAAGTGGAGCCGGGCAGTATGGTGACCATTAACGGTGTGGCGATCCCCGTTAATGCCTTTGGCGACTTTCAAACAACCACAGCCCTGACAAGCGGCGACAACACAATTTCAATCGAAGCACGTGATCTGGCGGGCAACACCACCCGTCTGGCGCGTCGCGTCAGTTATTCGCCCAATGGAACCGATGCCATAACACGCATAAACACAAACCTTG
Organism: Anaerolinea sp.; assembly: GCA_020049345.1. Taxonomy (GTDB): domain Bacteria; phylum Chloroflexota; class Anaerolineae; order Anaerolineales; family Villigracilaceae; genus Villigracilis. The sequence continues at coordinate 1,370 of JAIFKY010000125.1, read as the reverse complement.
AAAACGCGCCCGCTTTGATTTTGCCAAGCGTTTTGGTGGTGGCGGCAATTTTGGCATTTACCTACCTGCGAAAAAATCGCGTGGATTTATCGCTTTCAGTGGACTCGCCAGCCTTTGTCCCCGGTACGCCCGGAAACGAAAAGACACTCTCCATTCTGTTGGATTTAAGCAAAACTGCACGCGTTTCACTTGAAGTGCTGGATCAGCAAGGGTATCCGCGCGCCAGCATTCTTCAAAACCGCCGCAAAATTGGCAGACGCCATGTATTCCATTGGAACGGATATGATGATCGCGGAACGCTTCTGCCGGCGGGCGAGTACACCATCCGCGCCGAAGCAGGCGCCCCGCCCTTGCAGGTGACCAGTTCTGTGCAGGTTCGACTTGAACGTCCCTTACAGCCCCAGGTACAGTCACCCACTTACATACGGACTACAACAGTGTCATCAAGTTCACGGCAGGAAAAATAAAACAGAAGAGCCAATCGCTGAAAAGTGACTGGCTCTTTTTTATATGATATGCTGAAAAGCACAAGATTTAATTGGAAATATTATCTCTTAACCGCATGGCACTCGTGACAATAACGTGACTCTTGCTCGTCAGGATTTTGTTCGCAGGCGGTTCCCATGACGGGGCGGAAGGTGAAATATTGTTTGGTGGCTTTGCCGACCATTTCAAATGTGCCATCGGACAACTGGCGGACATTCCAAATCGGCTCACCCTGCTCGGTGACGATGATGGTATCGCCAAGTTTTAGTTCCATCACAGGGTTTAGCAAAGACATACGGAACGCAATATCGTTCGGGTCATTCAATGTTTTGGTTAGCGGCAACTCGGTCAGCGTCCCGTGACAAGTTTTGCATTGAACGTATTGAATGTCTTTTTTGTTCGAATGAAGATCGCCGTTGCCCATTGCTTCGTCTCGGGTGTGACAATCCACGCAGTCGAGTGTGTATTCGCATTTGGTGAATCGGGAAATTGGTTGGTAGTAGTTTTGTAGTCGATTGGTTGGTTGGTCAGTGCGTTCGATGAAGGTCATCGTGCGTAAATCGTAGTTGCCACGATTATGACAGGTATTGCATTGGGTGTAGGGGATGGCTGTGGAAAAAGTATGCTCGCCTGTTGAATGACACGCGGCGCATCCTGTTTGCCGCGCGTATGATTCGCCTTCGCGTGGCACGGCATTGATGTGACAGGTCAAACAGTTCTCGCCGAATTGCTGGATATCCAGGCTGGGGCGGCTTGCCGAAGCAACCGCTTTCCTCGCCGCCTGCGGGGAGCAAGGTCACGCCCCAATTGCCGACCAGCGTATTCAAAATGGTGATGGCGCGTTCGGTCTGGAATGAGTTGATGAAGTTCGACGTGCGCCAGCC
>JAIFKY010000202.1 GCA_020049345.1 Anaerolinea sp. | reverse complement strand
CATGTGGCGATGGGGAATGATTTGGAAAAGAAGATTTCCAATTACGAGGAGATTCGTCCCAAACACCAAAAGAGTGAAATGCCTTTGGTGGCATTTACGCTTTTAGTTCAAATGGCTGTCGGCGCATTTTGGGCGGCGCAGTGGATGACCGACTCGATTCCCCTGATTCCATATTTAATCATCGGCGCGTGTTTGGCAGTTGGCGGATTTTTCTCGTTTGCTCATCTAGGCGCGAAGCGCAATGCGTGGCGCGCGCCATTCCATTTGAAAAAGTCGTGGTTGAGTCGTGAGATTTTATTTGTGGGTTTGTTTGGGGCGGGCTGGCTGGCGGGATTTGTGTTGCCTGAGATGAAGTGGGTCACATCTCTCATCGGGGCGGGATTAATTTATAGCATGGCGAAGGTCTATCAATTGCGTCCCATGCCTGCGTGGAATACGTGGCGCACGATGGCGGGATTTTTCATCACAGCGGCACTGTTGGGGCATGTGGCAATGTTAGTTCTTTTGGGTGCAAAGTCAGGACGCGAAGTGTTTGCAGTCCTAACACTGCTGGCTTTGGAGTTGGGGATAATGCTTTCAGCGAAACCAAAAGCCCATAGGTCAGCAATCCATTTGCGGGTGGGGCTGAGCGTAACTGCGATGCTTGGGGCGGGAACAATATTCATCGCGCCGAATCTGACTGGATTGTGGATCAGTCTCCCGATCCTCTTACTTGTGATGATTGAAGAAGTTATTGGGCGCATGCTGTTTTATGAACCGTTAAAAGAAAAAGCGCTTTTTTGACGAATATTGTTGAAAAAAACTGCTTATTGACAAATATCAACAAATTTGCTATTATTATTTTGTCGTTAGCAACAAAAAACGTCAAATTCTGACAAGGAATATCCAATTTGACCACCTACGAGCGCCGCCAATCTCTAATGGACTTGCTCCGCAAACAACCTGGTTTGCGTGTGCCTGAAATTGCGCTGTCGCTTGGGGTTTCTGAGGGAACGGTGCGAAACGACTTCAATGCGCTGGAAGAGGACGGGCATTTGACCCGTGTGCATGGCGGCGCTGTGTTAAGCGTTTCGTCAAATCCCTCGAACTCCGAATTTGGCATTCGTCACCAGGAACGCAGCCAGGAGAAGAACTTAATTGGGCAGGTAGCCGCACAACTGGTGAGTGACGGGGATTCGATATTGTTGGACGCAAGCAGCACCGCTTATTACCTGGCTCTCAATTTAAAAGAACGCAGCAGATTACGCGTTGTAACCAACGGAATCGAAATCGCGCGCCTGCTGGCACATAACACTTCAAACACAGTCATATTAATCGGCGGGGTTGTCAGTGCAGATGGATCATCACTGACCGGGTTATTAAGTGAGCAAATTATTGACGAACTTCGCATTCAAAAAGCATTTGTTTCCTGTAGTGGGTTTAGCGTTGAATCTGGCTTGACAGAAGTTCACCTGGAGGAGGCGCAGTTAAAGAGAAAAGCGATCGAATCTGCCCGTCAGGTGTTTGCGCTAGTCGACTCAAGAAAGTTTGGGCATGAAGACCTGACGCCCATAGCCCGCCCGTTGCAGATTACACATTTATTTACAGATTCTGATATTTCTGATGAATGGAAGGCAAAATTGCAGTTGGCAAACATTCCTTTTACGATTTGCAAAGAACAGGCGGTTCTCCCCAAATGACTGAATATATCCTCGAACTAAAAAATATGACAAAACGCTTCTCGGGCGTTGAAGTTTTGCATGAAGTTTGTTTTTCATTGCGCCCGGGTGAAGTACATGCCTTGCTCGGCGAAAACGGGGCGGGCAAATCGACGTTGGTAAAAGTGATGACGGGTGTCCATCAGCCTGATAAGGGCGAGATATATCTGGATGGAAAATTCGTCAGTTTCGCCGACACACGCGAATCACGCCAGATGGGAATTGCGGCGATTTATCAGGAATTGAGCCTTTTCCCCGATCTGGACGTGGCGGAAAATATTTTTGTGGGCAGGCAACCCCTGGCGGCTGGCGGGCGGATTGATTGGCGCAAACTATACGCCGATGCAGGCAACCTGCTCGAATCGCTTGGTGTGCGTCTTGATCTGAAACAGAAAGCCCGCAGTTTGAGCATTGCTCAACAGCAAATGGTTGAAATTGCGCGCGCTTTTTCGATCAACGCCCGTATTTTGATCATGGACGAGCCGACCTCCTCCCTCACGTTGAATGAGGTGGCGGATCTGTTTCGCCTGGTTCGTCGTTTGCGCGAAGAAGGTACTGCCATTGTTTTTATTTCTCACCGGCTTGAAGAACTTTTTGAACTTGCTGATCGCGTCACCATTATGCGCGATGGATCATACGTGGATACCCGCCTGCTAAAGGATGTGACACGCGACGATCTGATCCGCTTGATGGTTGGGCGCACGATTACAGACCTGTTTCCCAAGCAGGATGTGAAGTCTGGGGAAGTTGTTTTGAAAGTGGAAAATCTGGCGCGCGCGGGTTCGTTCCGCGATGTGAGTTTTGAACTGCGACAGGGTGAAATTTTAGGAATGGCTGGGTTGGTTGGCGCAGGGCGCACCAACGTGGCGCGGGCAATCTTCGGCGTGGAACCTGCCACCGCAGGCAAGATCCAGATTGCGGGTCGGGAAGTTGCGATCACATCTCCGCAGCAGGCGATAAAACTTGGGCTGGCGTATGTTCCCGAAGACAGGCAATTGCACGGGTTAATTCCTGCAATGCCCATCACGTCAAACATCAGTCTGCCGACGCTATTCAAATACGCGCAGCGCGGCTGGTTACAGGATAAAGTGGAACGAAAAGCAACGTACGATGCGGCGTTGCAAATGGAAGTACGCGCCAACAACATCTGGCAAATGGCGCGGGAACTGTCGGGCGGCAATCAGCAAAAAATTGTTCTGGCGAAGTGGTTGTCTACCAAGCCACGGATTCTTATTTTGGACGAACCCACGCGCGGTATTGATGTGGGAACAAAGGCGGCTGTTCATGCGTTGATGAGCAAATTAGCCTCGGAAGGGATGGCGATCCTGATGATCTCATCGGAACTGCCTGAGATATTGGGCATGAGTGATCGGGTGCTTGTCATGCGCGAAGGACATATCACAGCCCATTTCTCACGCGCAGAAGCCACCCAGGAAAAGATTATTTCAGCCGCCACACAGGCAGTGACTTCAGGGAGCGTATAGTAACATGCAAAATTCAACACCAGCTACACAGTCAATTCGCTCTTCTTTGTCAAACCTGTTATGGACTCTTGTTCGTTATCGTGAAGCAGGGATCAGCATTTTTATTCTGCTTCTTGTGTTTGTTGTCACCTTGCGCGCGCCGTCGTTTTTGACGATGGATAATTTCAACGATATTCTCTTGAACATTTCCATCCTGGCGATTGTGGCGTTGGCACAAACAATGGTTCTCATTACCCATGGCATTGACCTCTCGGTCAGTGCAGTGATCGGGCTGGTGGGGATGATGGTGGCATTCGTGGTCAAACAGAACCCTGAGATGCCAGTTATATTAGCCGTCTTGCTCGGAATGACACTGGGGGCTGTATTGGGGTCATTCAACGGCTTGATCATCACCCGTGGAAACGTGCCCCCCATCATCGCAACGCTTGGCACGTTGAGCATTTACCGCGGATTGGTTTTCTTCTATAGCCAGGGTACGTGGATCAACTCATTTGAACTTCCCAAAAACTTCAAGATGCTGTCCAAAGGCACGCCGTTGGGATTGCCCAATATGGTCATCATCGCCATTCTGGTTGCGTTGGCTGTATATTACTTCCTGAACCATACCCGCACGGGGCGTGATATTTATGCCGTCGGCACGAATCCAGATGCCGCGCCGTTTGCAGGAATTCGCAAAGAACGCATCATATTTTTAGTTTATGTGCTGAGCGGTTTAATGGCTGGCTTGGCGGCTGTGTTGTGGATATCCCGTTTTGAATCGGCGCAAACCAACACTGGCGCGGGCTTTGAACTTCAAACCGTGGCGGCATCCGTCGTGGGCGGAGTTAGCACTGCCGGCGGCGTGGGTACTGTGCCTGGCGTTTTACTCGGCGCATTACTGCTGGGGATTATTCAAAACTCATTAACATTAATTCGCATTTCACCATTCTGGCAGTTGGCGGCTCAAGGTTTGCTGATTTTGATCGCTGTCATCTCTGATAAATGGATATTAAGCCGCGTAGAGAGGACAAAGAAATGAGCACGCACACCGTTTCCGAATCAAATCTGATCAACGAATACGCGCCCAAGCGTTCCTTTCTGGCTTTTTTCCAACGCTGGGAATGGATGCTGGTGGGGCTGATTCTTGTGGATGTGTTTATCAACATGCGCCTCACGCCATATTTTTTGGATGCCCGCAACCTTTCACGCACATCCTCTGACTTCATGGAAATTGGTTTGATGATGCTGCCGATGGTGTTCATCATCATCACGGGCAACATCGATCTTTCCGTGGCATCCAACATGGGGATGAGCGCTTCATTTATGGGCTTGCTCCATAACATGGGAGTCAACATCTGGGTGGCGGCAGGCGCGGCGCTTTTGCTCGGCACGCTTGGCGGCATGTTGAATGGCTACCTGGTTTCAAAAGTCAAACTCCCCGCGCTGGTGGTAACGCTTGGCACGTATGCCTTCTATCGTGGACTGGCTTACGGCTTTCTCGGCGACCAGGCGGCTCGCGGATACCCTGAAGCATTTACCTATTTCGGACAGGGAAAAGTTTTTCAGACTCTTATTCCCTTTTCTGTGGCTTTGTTCCTCTTTTTGGCGGTCATCTTTGGGCTTGTTTTGCACCGCACAACCTTTGGACGTTATCTTTTCTCCATTGGAAATAATGAAAACGCCACCAATTATTCAGGCATACCCGTAGCAAAGATTAAATTCATTATCTATACCCTGTCAGGTTTTATGGCTTCGCTGGCAGGGTTGATCCTCGCGGCACGCTTCGGAAGCACCCGCCCCGATAACGGCACCGGACTTGAACTTGCTGTCATCACTGCCGCTGTACTTGGCGGCGTGGATATTAACGGCGGAAAAGGTTCGATGTTGGGCGCGGGTTTATCCCTGCTGTTGATTGGTTTGATGCGTTTTGGCATGGGTCTGATGAATATTCAAGGACAGGTGCAGGGAATTGCCATTGGCATGTTGTTGATCCTCTCCATTCTTATTCCCAGCGTTGTCCGCAGTATTTCCGCCACAGGAAAAAATATCAACTGGCGGTCGGCAATTTCCGCCCTCGCTTTCCTGTTGATCTTTATCCTGTTCTTTGTATTTTTCTTTTGGTCGCGCGCCGCTGTCATTGCAAGTGTCTAAATTTGGCGCATTTCTTCCCACGTAAGTTACAACAAGCGCGTGCTTGTTGACTTAAAACTCTAAACTTTCTAGAAGGAGAAAAGAGTATGAAACACCGTTCGTTATTTGTTCTGTTGACCGTAGTCATCGCGCTCAGCATGGTATTGAGCGCCTGCGGTACGCCTGCGCCTGCCGCTACAGAAGCCCCCGCTGCTGCTCCCGCCGCAACCGAAGCTCCTGCTGCCACTGAAGCGCCTGCCGCTACCGAGGCTCCCGCCGCTGAAATGACCTTCGTGCTGGTTCCCAAGAATCTCGGCAACCCCTACTTTGATACTTCAAACAAGGGCGCGCAGGAAGCCGCTGGCGAATTGGGCGTGACCGTTCTTTACCAAGGTTCTGCCAATGCTGATGCCACCGAGCAGATTCAGCTCCTCAACTCTTTGATCGCGCAAAAAGTCAGTGGTTTGGCTATTTCCGCCAATGATTCAGATGCCCTCGTCCCCACTGGCAAAGAAGCCATTGCCGCCGGCATCCCCGTTGTAACCTTTGACTCCGCAATTGGCAAAGACGGCCGCGTATTCCACATCAACCAGGCTGTGCTTTATGACATCGGCGAAATCGAAATCAAGATGGCTGCTGACCTCGCTGGCGCTGATGGCGGTGAAATCGCGATCTTGAGCGCCACCTCCACCGCTCCGAACCAGAACGCCTGGATCGAAGTGATGAAGGAAGTGCTCGCGAAGCCCGAATATTCCAAGCTGAAGTTGGTTGAAGTTGTCTACGGCGACGACGATGACACCAAGAGCTACAACGAAGCCCAGGCTCTGTTCACCAAGTACCCCAACCTGAAAGTCATCATTGCCCCGACCACCGTCGGTATTGCCGCCTCTGCCCGCGCCGTCACTGACGCTGGTTTGATCGGCAAAGTAATGGTCACTGGTCTTGGCACCCCCAACCAGATGCGCGAATACGTCAAGAGTGGCGCCGCCCCGCAGTTCGCTTTGTGGAATCCGCTTGATCTTGGCTACCTTTCCGTGTATGCGTTGCATGCCCTTGCCACAGGCGAGATCGAAGGCAAGGAAGGCGAGACCTTCTCTGCTGGACGCCTTGGCGAATATACCATCGGAAACGATCCTGACCTCGGACTCAACGTGCTGTATGGCGCTCCATTCATTTACACCGCTGACAACATCGACAATTTTGACTGGTAAGCCGCAAGTCTGACCGAAGGTTGTAGTTTCTAAATAAAGTCACTTCGGCAATTGGCGCACCATCACTGATTGCCGAAGTGACAATTTGATTAACAAGTAATTTGATAAGCGGCACAGAGTCCGCAAGTTCTACTTGCGGATAACTTATGGCGCGCCAGAAGTAGAACTTCTGGACTCCAAAACCTTTTCAAGATAGGAAGCGCAAATGAAACGCATTGGTTTCCAATTCAAAGTTCGGCAGGATCGTCTTGCAGAATACAAGGAACAGCACAAACACGTCTGGCAGGAAATGCAGGATGCCTTGCGCGAAACTGGCTGGCATAACTACACCCTGTTCATGCGCGCCGACGGTCTGATATTTGGCTATTTTGAAACCGATGAAAGCCTGCAAGTTGCGCAGGCAAAGATGGCGGCAAAAGAAATCAACACACGCTGGCAGGAATTCATGTCACCGTTTGTAGATGCCAATGCCCGCCCTGATGAAACGTTTGTCGAACTCGAAGAATATTTTCACCTGGACTAAGCCATGACGACCCCTCGCAACTATCTCGCTCTTGACCTCGGCGCCGAAAGCGGACGCGCCATTGTTGGCTCGCTCAACGAAGGCAAACTTTCGTTGGATGAAGTACATCGCTTTGGCAATGGTCCCGTGCGCCTGCCCGACGGACTCCACTGGGATGTACTGCGGCTGTGGAGCGAGATCAAAACAGGTATTGCATCTGCTGTTAAACATGGGGCAAAACTTGAAGGCATAGGTCTCGACACTTGGGGGGTTGATTTTGCCTTGCTTGATAAAAACAATTCGCTATTATCGAATCCTTTTCATTATCGTGATGCCCGTACCGACGGCATGGTGGACGAAGCCTTCAAGCGCATGTCCCGCGCCGAAATTTTTGCAAACACGGGCATTCAATTCATGCAGATCAACACGCTCTATCAACTGCTGGCGCTGTCCATGCAAAAATCCCCTGTGCTTGATATTGCAAAAACCTTTGTCACTGTTCCCGACCTTTTTAATTATTGGCTAAGCGGGGAAATCACCAACGAATTTACCAATGCGACAACAACTCAATGTTTTGATCCGCGCAAACGGGATTGGGCGACTCCCGTGCTGGATGCGTTAAATATCCCGTCCCATCTTTTCAAGCCGATTACTGATTCTGGCACGCTGATAGGGACTCTACTCCCAGACATCGCAGCAGAAACAGGCGCGGGCGGAGTCAAGATCGTCGTCCCCGCATGTCACGACACAGGCTCGGCAGTCGTCGCAGTCCCAGCCCAGAATCAAGATTTCGC
>JAIFKY010000041.1 GCA_020049345.1 Anaerolinea sp. | reverse complement strand
TCCCTGTCCCTGACCTTGCGCCAGAGCAGATGAACAAGCAGATAACAACATGGCTGCGATCAATATCACGTACAAAATTTTTGTTTTCATGGTTTTCTCCTTTTATATTTCGTCCTGAGCGAAGTCGAAGGACAAGACTCTTATTTGTTTATCGCCGCGGTTCGACTACGCTCACATCGTCCCGATGTTCTTTCGGGAACGCGAAGAAAGTTATTTTTTTATGGCCTTGCATACACTACATGCAGTTCAGCGCTTGCCAGAGTAATATCCTTGATACCATCCAACAGCGCAGCACGGTTGACAGGCGATGTTGTGATCTGCGGCTGTGCCGAAAGCGCATACACGGTGTAGATATATTCCTTGTCGCCGGGACCCTTGGAACATGGCGGCGCATATTCGTTGCGATCATTCACGCTGTTGGTTCCCAATGTTCCAATGCCACTAACATTTTTTGCGAGGCTGGTAACATCCGCAGGAATGTTGTACACCACCCAATACCAGTGACTGTCACCGGGACCGGGGATGTGGTGCATGATGACGGCATACCCTTGCGTATTTGTGGGCGCGCCGCTCCAATTGAGCGCCAGTGTGGAACTTGCGCCGTCGCAGGTATATTCGGCTGGTAATCTGCCCCCGTCAACCACATCGGGGCTGGTCAGGGTGAAACCTGTCATATTCGGAATGGTCGCAGAAGTTTCCGCAGACAGTTGTTGTTCTGCAACTGGCTGTTGCTCTGCCGTCGGATCACTGATCACATTGGCTGACACAGCCTGGGCAACTGGCTCGCTTTGGGCGGGCAGCGGAGGCGGGGCAAACATGGCGCACCCTGCCAGTAGGAAGAAAATCATCGAGATGGGAATGAGTTTTTTGTTCATATCTTTTTTCCTTTCCCCCGTATCATAGTAAAAAGATGTTCAGAAAGTGTTTAGAAATGATTGAGGTTGTGTTTTGAATCAAAAATCCCTGACGTGTCTCATCAAGGATTTTTGAAACTTTTTCCTAACTTTATTTGCCCGAATATCCTTCCACCAGCCTGCTCTTCTGCTCCCGCTTCATCTTTTTTATCGCGAGTTCGCGCTTCATGGCATCGGTTCGATTCGGATGTGTTTCCAAATACACCAGTTTCACGGGTTTGCGGGTACTGGTGTATTTTGCGCCAACGCCTTTGTTGTGCTGGGCGACACGCCGCTCCGGATCTGTTGTCCAGCCGGTATAAAAAGTTCCATCGGCGCATTCCAGAATGTAGCAATAACAAGTCATTTCTTGCGAGACTTCCTCAAAAATAACCCGCCAAACAGTCTTTCAGTCAAAGATGGAAGATCGGGCAACTCGGTTTGCGTAGACTTTGTCCAATCGGCGGACATGCGTTCGTTTAGCCAACGCTTGCGCCCTTTTAGCGCGGATTCCAGACGCAGGGCAACTCCATCCTCATCCCCATTTTCAATGTCGTCGCGCAAGCCGCGCAGGGCGGCGATGGTTACATCCAAAGCGTGGACAACGCCCGCCTGATTATGCAAAGCGGATAGCCGTAGTGAATCAATCTCATCGTGATCGGCCAGCCCCGCTGTGACCGTTGCGTATGCGCGTCCAGCCATTTTGCGCGCATCCAACCAGCCAGGCTGATCAATCGTCGCATTCAACAAAGACGCCGCCACAAGTTGCGGCAAAAGATGCGTGGTAGACATCAACCCATCTGCTTCCAGTGAGTCGGCAAGCAACGCTTCCGCGCCCAAAAGTCGGACAAAGTTCATGGCTAAAATCACCGCTTCTTCGGGTGTTCCGCGAGGGGCATCCACGAGGAAAATGCCCTTCGAAAACAGATCAGGCTGGGGCGCGCTGGGAGCGTGGTGAAAGTCGTGCAAAAATTCGGGGTTAATCGCGGGCACAAGTCCCACAAAATAACATCCATCAGGTAAAATTTCCTGCGCCCATTTTTGCACGCCAGCCTTGATCGGCGTGGTGTCTAGGACCACTGTGCCTTCCTGCAAATCAGGCGCAATAAATTCCAAAGTCTCGCGCATCTGGCTGAGGGGCAGGCACAGCACCACCACCTTGGCGTCACGCACCGCTTTCGGAAGGTTGTGCTCCATTTTGTCTGCCGCGCCTTTTTGAAAAGCCGCGCGCTCTACATCTAAATTTTTATCATGACCAACGCGCAAAATGGTATCTTTATGATCCGCAAGCGCCAGCCCCATCGAAGCGCCAATTTGTCCAAGACCAATAATTGTAATTTGTACAGGCATATTCACCTCACCAGAATTTGATGACACGATTATACTGCCGCAGCCTCCGCTTAAACGCCGAGAACCGCGGACGCCGACCGCGGTTCTCTTTGAAAGGAGGAGAAGAGAAATCACCTTACTGCACTAAATTTATCATGGCAGTCCAAATACTACTTGACGCTTCACCTACGATTACCCTACGATTATCGGACAACTTACAAGATTGCAAACGCTTTTTATATTTTTTCTTTTGGAGAACGACAAAATGACATCTCCTACGTTTAAAATTTATACCGGCGAATTAAATAATACGCCGCTTGGAGATTTGCGACTCGCGGTCTCCGCCCTGGGTTTGGTCGCCGTTGAATGGGCAGAATCTCAGCCTGAGTTTTTTGCCTACCTCCTGCGCCTGAAACAATCCGTTGAGCCGAATCAAAAAATGATTCAACCCTACGCAAAAGAATTGGTTGAATATCTGAAAGGCAAACGCCGCAGTTTCACCTTTGCCGTTGATTGGGATACATTAAAACCATTTCAACGCAACGCACTGCAAGCCGTTTTTTCCATCCCTTACGGCGAGACCCGCACCTACGGCGATATTGCCATGCAGATCGGGCATCCCAACGCATACCGAGCTGTGGGAAGCGCCAACGCCACCAATCCCATGCCGCTCGTGATTCCTTGCCATCGTGTGATCGGGCGGGATGGCAAACTCCACGGCTACGGCGGCGGAGATGGACTGCCGACCAAAGAATGGCTGTTGAAAATGGAGCGCATCAAACCGTAACATGATAGACTTAAAGCCGTGAACATTCTCCTCACACTTTTCTGGACTTTTCTTAAGATCAACCTGCTCAGCACCTCGGGCTCAGCCTCAACCGGACTTCTCTACAATGAAGCCGTGGGACATTTCTTAACCGAGAATCAATTTGTGCAAGCGGTTGGGCTTGCCACGCTTCTGCCTGGCAGTGACGCGTTGCAACTAGCCATGTTTGTCGGCTATACCGTAGCGGGCATCCCCGGCGGATTTGTATCGTTATTTGCCGCCATTCTGCCGCCCACAGTCATTATGCTGGGGGTGGTCATGCTGCTGCACCGCATACAACGCGAAGCGTGGGTCAGCCGCTTTGTAGAAGGATTAACTCCCGCCGTGGCCGTCCTCATATTGACCGTTGCCTGGAAAATATTTAAGGGCAGCGGAGATGATGTCATTGGGTGGCAATCGCTTGCGCTTGGCGGCGCCGGTTTGGTTGCGTTGTTGTTGGAGGTTCCCGCCCCGCTTGTGCTTCTAACCTGTGGAATTTTAGGGACATTTCTCTTCAAATGAACACGCCACTTCCTCCCACCGAAGAAAAATTAGAAGTTAAAGCACGATCCAAATTTAAAATTGACATGAGTTTATTTTGGATCTTCCTAAAAGTTAACCTATTAACCACTGCCGGCCCCACATCTGTCGGCTTGCTGTACAAAGAAACCGTTGGCACGATCTTGACCGAAGCTCAATTCGTTGAAGCCGTTGGATTTTCAAACCTTGTGCCAGGCAGCGAAGCCCTCAAACTGGCCATGTTCATCGGCTACGCCTCCGGCGGAATTCCGGGGTTGATCGCCGCATTGCTGGGCGCGATCATTCCGCCCACCATCATCATGCTTACCGTGGCATCCATTCTTGTGCGCTTTGAAGGACAGGATTGGATGAAACACTTCATCAAAGGTATGAGCCCCGCGGTTGGCGTTTTACTGGCGCTGGTATCCTGGCAATTGTTTCGCGCCAGCAGTCCAAAATCCATTAAATGGCGCACCATCATAATTTCTGTCTTAAGTTTTATTGCCCTTGTCTTATTTAAAATTCCACCGCAATATGTTTTGATTGGCGCTGGAATTATTGGATTATTCCTCTTTCGGTAGATGAAAATGAAACCTGACTTATTAATCACAACCAACGGATTCGAGGGAACATGGCCCTCCATTGAATATGGCACATGGCTCGCATCAGCGCTTGATAAAAAGATCACGCTGCTTGGCGTAACCGAGGAGTTGAATCCTGCGGCGATAGATGATCACCACCCCCTGGAGGATGTATTCATGCGCGCCGTAGATTTGTTCCAGAAAAACGGTGTGCAGTACAACCTGGAAGTACAAAACGGTAATGCCGAGGAAGTGATTCCCCGCAAAGCAAAGCAGGGTGATTACATCATTGTGCTGGGACCATTGGGACGTCCGCAAATTCGGCGCATGTTAACCGGTCGATCCATTCGTCATTTAATGGAAGAAATTGAACAGCCAATTTTGTATGTGCCAGAAGCAAGACTGCCCCTGAAAAAGATATTAATCTGCATCGGCGGACTTGGCTATGAAGTGGCCGCCGAACACATTGCCATGCAGATGGCAATGAAAAGCCGCGCCGAGATTACCCTGCTTCACATTGTTCCGCCCATGGATTTGAATTACCCCACCGCCAAAACTGTAAGCAAGCACTGGCAAAACCTGACAGAGACAGATACCCCCGTTGGGCGAAGTTTGCGTCAGGCGTTGGATGTGGCAAAAAATGACGGACTGATCGCAAGTGTGAAAGCGCGTCAGGGCAATGTGGTCGAAGAGATTATGGCTGAGGCCAAAGAGGAAAATTACGATCTGCTGTGCATGGGTTCGATGTACAGCACAAACGCACTGCGCCAAATGTACGCCCCCAATGTAACCGCAGAAATCGCCAACAGCGCGGTCTGTCCAATATTATCGGCAAGGTTTAAGAGGGGATAATCAGTTGCGGTCTTGTAAAATGTAACGTGGTGCGCGTTCCGTTTTGTAAGTTAACGGAACACGCACCACGGTTTTTTTAACTCAAATTTTTATAGCCCGGGCGTGAATTTCTTTTCCCATTCTGCAATGGCGGCGCGAATGGCGGCTTTGATGGCTTCGTCTGGAACATCTTCCACTGCCAGGAATTTTTGCAAGCCGACGTAAACTTCCACGCCGCCCTGAATTGATTCCTGTAAGCGAATGCCGCGTTTTGCCAGAGGTGTGTCTGTCATGTTCGTTTGCAAGATCGTGTCAATTTGCTGGACGATGCTTGTTGATGCGATGACCTTTTCTGCTTCGGGCTTTTTGACTGGGGCTAACGGCTTTGGGGGAGATGGCGGCACGGGACGCGGAGCAACCTCTCGGACAGGATCAGGTGCGGGCGGGGCGGCAATCGGACCTTCCAGCCAGAGGCGAAAGACTGTGATCAGTTCAATCAAACGCTTTCTCTGATCTGAAGATATTTCACCCGTAATGAGCGTTCCGTCCAATTCAAGCATGAATCGCCCTTCATTTTTTTTGAGGCGTAAAAGTCCAGGGTCGTCTTGCTGGGTTGAGGAATTTTGGGCGGCGCGCGCGATTTTCCGCTCAGCCTCTTGCATCATCAACTCAGCGCCGGACTCAGCGGCTTCTATTTTTTTTGCTGTTCGCAGGTTGGAATCAAGAAAGCCAATAAACCACCCCACAATGACTGCGATAAAAACATACAGGATCGTCATAATTCACCTCAAACGCTGACAATTTGGACAGATATGCGTGCCGCGCTGCCCGACTGTGAACTTTTGAATCGTAGCGCCGCATACAAGGCACGGATTGCCGTCGCGACCATACACTCGAAAATGATTTTGGTAGTCGCCGCCGCGATAGACCCAGTCTATGCTGGCGCCGTTGCGGCGGATACCTTCTTTTAGCACGGCGCGAATTGCCTTGTGCAATGCTTCGGCTTGTTTTTGTGTGACATTGTTTGATGCCGCCATCGGGTGCAGTTGTGCGATGTGCAGACATTCGTCAGTGTAAATATTGCCAAGTCCGGCAAGAAAGGTTTGGTCAAGGAGCAAGGGTTTCAAAAACCGTTTGCGCGCCTGTAAATTTTGAAAGAGCCATTGGGCGGTGAAGTTTTTTTCGAGCGGCTCGGGTCCAAGTTTGCCAAGAATTTTTTCTGGCTGATCTGTCAGCCAGACCCGTCCAAATTTGCGCGTATCGTTGAATGCCAGATAATTTTGATCTGAAAGATACAGCAAAAGGCGGTCGTGTTTTTGCGGCTCCATTTTACCCGCTCTTATTACCAAATCACCGCTCATCCGCAAATGCACAAGGATGTTGTAAGATTCCAATTGGACGATGAGATATTTTGCGCGGCGCGAAACATCCAAAATTTTCTGCCCGACAATCTGCTTTTTGAATTGGGCGGGCGATGGTGTTGCAAGCGTGCGCGCCCAGCGCAAGTCGGCAGAGAGAATGGTTCTGCCAACCAGGTCTGGCTTTAGCGCGCGGGCAATGGTTTCAACTTCGGGGAGTTCGGGCATGGGTTATGTCAGGTCATTGCTTTGGGAAAAGCAATGACTGCTATTCGTTGAACATTTCGCCAACTGAGCGTCCTTCGTGCGCGCGTTTGATGACTTCGCCCAACATGGATGCAATGGAAAGTATGGTCAGCCGTCCTTCGAGAGTTTTCCTTTTTTCCACAGAGATCGGCACCGAATCAGTGGTGATGATCTGCTTAATCGGCAGGGATGCCAGACGCTCGGCGCCATTGCGGGAAAGGATGGGATGCACAAACGCAAGGTAGACATCGCGCGCACCTTTTTCTTTGACCACGTTCACAGCCTGCGCGATGGAGCCGCCGGTGTCCACTTCATCATCCACGATGATGACATCACGATCTTTGACATCGCCGATCAAGGTCAAGGCTTCGGCTTTGGCGTTATTTCCATGACGGCGTTTTTCAATAAAGGCAATGGGCAGGTCCATGTCGGCGGCGTAGTTGCGTCCTTTTTTGGCAAAGCCCAGATCAACCGAAACCACAACCGGGTCTTTCATGTTGGCGCGAAGAACTTTATTAATATGCGCCACCAGCAAATGAGACGCAGTCAATACATCGCCGGGGATGGAGAAGAATCCCTGCACCTGTCCGGCGTGTGGATCGAGAGTCATGTAACGATCCGCGCCGGCGACTTCGATCATGTCTGCAACCAGGCGGGCTGTGATCGGCACACGCGGCTGATCTTTTTTATCGGAGCGTCCGTAACACAAATACGGTATAACCGCCGTGATGCGCGCGGCGGAATCCAAACGTAACGTTTGGATCATGATCAGCAGTTCCATCAAGTTGCGATGCACCGGCGATGAGGTGGTTTGGACGACGTACACATCCTGTCCGCGCGCGCTTCCGCCCAGTTTGACAAAAAGATTTTCGTTGGGAAACTCAATCACCTCGCGCTCGCTGACGGGCAGATCAAGGTAGTCGGCGACTTTCTGCCCAAGTTCAGGCGAGCCTGTGCCAACAAAAAGTTTTATTCCGCCGTACACTTTTAAGTCATGATGTACACGAGGCATTTATTTCTCCTTCTTTCGCGCAGTCCACTCGGCACGCAAGACACTCATCATAATCACATCGTCATATTTTCCGTGCTTGTAAACGGCTTCGCGCAAACAACCTTCCTCTACAAAACCCGCTTTTTCGTAGGCGCGTTTCGCGCGGGCGTTTTCAGCATACACGCGTAAAAAAATGCGATTCAAATTATACACGCGTAAAAAAATGCGATTCAAATTCAAGGTGTCAAAGCCGTGACGCAATAACAAGG
The DNA here is from genome assembly GCA_020049345.1 of Anaerolinea sp. Taxonomy (GTDB): domain Bacteria; phylum Chloroflexota; class Anaerolineae; order Anaerolineales; family Villigracilaceae; genus Villigracilis. The sequence goes on along the minus strand of JAIFKY010000041.1, from coordinate 674 downwards.
TCATTGTTTCTGTGCCATAGCCTTTATTCCATTCTTCCTTTTCGCCCAGCATAATTCCAAGTTCGCCCAGGCGGCTTACGGGATCTATGCCGAACACGCCACAATTGCCGATCATCTTCCAGCCGCCGCCGTCGCGGATTTCGATCACCAGCGTTTTTTCATTTTGGTCGTGTTTGGTCATGGAATCAAACCAGTTTTCTTCATCCACGGTAGACATGGGCAAATACAGTGACAAATATCTTGTCACCTCGGGGTCGTTGACCCACACATAAAATCTTTTTACATCTTCGCGCTCTGTCGCGCGCAAACGCACGCGCTCACCATAAATCATGCTCATTTCAACCTGCCATTCATTAACATCCCAACTGCTTCGCCCGGCGATAATTCTCTTTGGATGATTTTCTCAAGCACACTTTCATATTGATTTTGCGGGACAGATTGGCGGAAACGGCTAACCAACTCATCACGGATTAACGCATCCAACTCAACCTCGAGCCTGGCGCGGTCTCGAACAGCCCAACCTCCGCTTTGAGTTAAGTGCGCCGCGTGCCGCGCAATGACCTGAGCCAACTCAATGATGCCTTTGCCTTCGGTGGAGATTGTTCGTTGAATGAGTGGCATCCACGTCAGCGCAGGCGATGAATTTTGTTTGGGAGCCGCCACCCGCATGGTTG
>JAIFKY010000228.1 GCA_020049345.1 Anaerolinea sp. | reverse complement strand
TCACGCAATGGTGGGGGGACTACACTCTCCTTGTTGCCCTTGAAAAAGGATATTTTGAAAAGAATGGCGTTCAGGTAGAACCAGTTTATTACGAGTTTTTTTCTGATACCTATCCAGACTTGGCATCCGGGCAAATTGACGGCGCTCTGATAGCCATCGGCGACACTATCAACATCAACCGCAGCGCGCCCATGAAAGTAGTGGCAGTCCACGATAACGGGGGCGATGATGCCGTTGTTGTTGGACCGGAGATCAACTCCATAGAAGACCTAAGAGGCAAAACAATAGGCTTACAGATAGGTTCACAATATGAGATGACTGTTGTCAGAATGTTACAAAGCGCAAACATGGGCACAAGTGATGTTACTATGGTTGCGATGAATCCTGAAGACACATTGACAGTCCTTAAAAGCGGGCGGGTTCAAGCGATCAATACTTGGGAACCCTATTTGTCTGATGCGCTTTCAAATGGCTATAAAACTATTTACCCAAAGGAACAACTTCACCTGTTTCCAGATTTGATCGTATTCCGCAAATCAATCGTGGATGAAAGACCCGAGGACGTTCGCGCATTCCTGAAAGCTTGGTTTCAAGCGGTGGAATACCGCCTACAGCATGAGGGGGAGACTCGAGACATTGCCGCCAAATATCTCGGTCTAAGCAATGAAGATGTGCTGCCTGACAACAATCTAAGATTGTACACCGCCGACGATAACAAAACATTATTCGACATACAAAAAGCGAATTCCATTTACTCCATTACAAAAATCACATCTGATTATTTAATTTCAATCGGAGTAGTGACGGATGAAATTGACCCACTCGAATTACTTGACCCAAATTATCTACCCTAAATATTTACCACAATGACAAGAGAGCGATTAATGAACAATCGTCCCGACCAATCCCTTCAACAGGAAAAACGCCGTAAACAAAACGCGCTTACGATCAGCTTGATCACCGGCGTTTTGTTTACAATTGTTTCTGTAATTTTGGGACCAATTGCCTATATTGAAAACGGACTCAATGGACTGTGGGGAATTGGCGCTACAGTTGCAGTCGCGGTCGCGTCGTTTATTGGCGCCTTTCAAATCTCTCGCGAACGTGTTTCCCAGGGAATCGGAATATTAATCATAACCGTCCTGATCATGTCGCTCACCCTGCCCGTTGTAGCGCATGGACAGGGACTTGCGCTGGGTGTAATGATTTTTATTTTCGTTGCCAGTATTTCCCTTGCCATCCTGCCACCCAGCCAGGCAAGCTATGTGATCGTGAGCGCTTTTGCTATAGCGCTGATCATCACCCTTACCGATCTATATCTACCTGATTTTGGTCTACCCACCAAGCCTGGATACACCAGCTCAATTGCAATCATCATATCCATCGTGTATATTTTTCTCATCCTGCGGCGCTTCAATACATATTCCCTGCGAACCAAAATTATTATCGCGTTCATTGTTATAACGATCATTCCATTGGCGGCAATGGGCGCCATCAACAGTTTTGCGTCCAGCCAAATACTCGAAGAACAAAGCAAGTCCCAACTGACAAGCCTTGCAAGTATAGTAAAGGATAGAGTTGATGGGTTTATATTAACCCAACTTGACTCTGTACGCACCGACGCAAAACAATTATCCCTGATCTCTTACATGGAGTTATCCCCGGCGTCGCGCGCCGGCAGTGAAGAAGAAGTAAACGCCCGCCTTACTCTATTATCTATAACTCGCAAAGACCCTGTCTTCATCAAGTCAATTGCCCTGTTGGATCTGAGCGGGGTGGATATTTTGGATACCCATGAAGAGTACAAGGGTCGGGATGAAAATTATTTCTCATACTTTCTGCGTCCACTCAGAAACAACCTGCCTTATGCATCTAATATAATTTTCCGCAACGGCAAACCAAACATTTATTTCACAGCCCCAATTAAATCCCCGCGCGGAAAAACAATTGGGCTATTACGAATAGAATATCACGCAACTATTATTCAATCCATGCTTCGTTCGATAAACCCCGGCAACTCCGGCACCATTATTGCGATCGTAGATAGAAACACTTATATGCGGGCAGGGTATACCGGAAACCGCGACAATCTTTTTACGTCATATAAAAACTTTACAGATTTGGAATTACTTGCCCTACAAGCAGATGGACGCCTGCCCGCCGGCGCAAAAGAGGATATTCTTAAAGAAACCGACAACGACACAGTTATGGGCATAGATAACCTGCAACAAGAGCCATTTTTTGATGCGTTCTCCCAATCTCTTGGCTCTGACGCAATCAATACGGGCTTGTTTCTGGAAACACAACCCTGGGTTGCAATGATCCGTCAATCAAAAGATGTGTATCTTGCCCCTGTGAGAGAACAGAACAAAACAAATACACTAATTTCATTGTTCCTAGTTCTTCTTAGTGCATCCCTTGGTTTTATAGCCTCACAAATTCTGTCCTCCCCGCTTGTCACTCTCACAAAGGTAGCCGAACAAGTTACAGCGGGCGATCTTACCGCGCGGGCATCGGTAAAATCACAGGACGAAATCGGCGCATTAGCCACTACATTCAATCGCATGACCGATCAATTAAATCAAACTCTTTTGGGATTGGAACAACGCGTAGCAGAGCGCACAACCGACCTGGAGTTGTCGCGCCAGCAAAGCATAAAACGCGCCAATGAACTTCAATCCATCAGCGAAATTTCAAAAATCATTACCGGTGAGCGAAACCTTGAGAACCTGCTGCCGCTTATTGCCCGCCTTGTAAGCGAACGTTTCAATTTCTATCATACAGGAATCTTCCTGATTGATAATACAAACCAGTTTGCTATGCTGCAAGCTGCAAACAGCGCGGGCGGAAAGAATATGCTGAAACGCGGACACAAACTCGAAGTCGGCGGGAGCGGCATTGTGGGTTACGTTGCGCATACAGGAGTTCCCCGTATCTCGCTCGACGTTGGGCAGGATGCTGTTTACTTCAACAACCCCGACCTCCCCAACACGCGTTCCGAAATGGCGCTGCCCCTCAAATCACGTGATCGCATCGTAGGCGTGCTGGATGTTCAAAGTGAAAGACCGGGCGCGTTCACAGAAAATGACGCGAAAACTCTCAGTATTTTAGCAGACCAAATTGCAATTGCCCTGGAAAACGCGCAACTGCTCGCACAAACACAACAGGCATTAAGTGAAGCACAGACGCTCTATCGCCAAAACTTGCAGGAAGGTTGGAAAACATTCAGCCGTGAAAGAGAGTTTGTGGGTTACCAGCAAGGTTTGGCAAGCGGGAAAAAAATGGAACAAATTGTTGAAACGGATGAAATCCAACAAGCCATGAAGCGTGGAGAAGTATTGATCTTCCACGCAGATGGGGTGACACAGGAGGCGTCCATTGTTGTACCGATCATACTGCGCGGACAAATCATCGGTAATATGAATATCAAAGCGCCAGTTAAAAATCGCCAGTGGTCAACAGATGAGGTCAACCTGGCGGAAACAATTTCCGAGCGTCTTTCAATTGCGCTTGAAAATGCGCGCCTAATTCAGGCATCACAACGTCAGGCAATCAAGGAACAAACGATCGGCGAAATTACAGGAAAGATAGGCGCGTCCATCAACTTGAAAAATGTACTGCAAACAGCCGTGGAAGAACTGGGACGCGCCATGCCTGGTTCGGAAGTGGTTATCCAGTTTGAAAAGAATGAAAAATAATTCTTGCAAACAGGCGGTGGTCCCGTTCAGGTTCAAGGTATCGATTTAGTAAAAAAATCAATATTATCTTTATTAGAAAACAGAGTTTTTGCAAGGAGCAATTTCGTGGAGAACCAGCCAAGACAACGTTATATCAGTTTGCAGGCTACAATCACAATTGGATTGATTGTGTTTGGAGTTGTTGCCAGTGCAATTGTTGCCGGCATATTTTATTTAAACTTCAGAAACCAAGTGCAAGAAGATATAAAACTGCGCCTAAAGAACATCGCAGATATTACGGCGGTTCAGGTCGACCCGGAAGAACTGGTTACGGTGCAGGACAAAACCGATCTTAAAAACGAATTCTATATTAAGTACCAAAAGAAGTTTTCTGACATTATCAATGCCGACAATGACGTAATCAATATCTACACTGTACGACAGGATAAAAACGGAAACATACGTTTCTACATGGACGCCGGCGACCCAAATTACGTACCTGACCCACCCGGGGTAACCCTATACGAACAACCGTCAGAACTATTACTCAACACCCTTGCCGCACCTTCGGGCACTGTGGTCGAGAACGATATTTATACAGATGAATTTGGCTCTGTCATTTCTGCCTACACCCCCCTTTACAAAAAGGACGGCAGTCTTGAATCCGTCCTCGCTGTGGACATGAATGCAGACACAGTCATAAATGCAAAAAAAAGCATAACCCAACAGGTATTAATTTATTTTGGCATCACCATCCCTGTCATTAGTGTATTAGCCTGGCTTTTTGGATATCGTCTTTCGCACCAATCTGCCGCGCTAAGCCTGGTGGCTGCCCAAATCGCCAAAATATCTGAAGGGCAGCTTCAATCAATCCCAATCTCATCAGCAGGAAACAGCAAGGAAGCCTTTGATCTGATCGAAATCTTTAACACAATGTCCGGTAACCTCCAGAACCTAATTCAAAACCTGGAGCAGAGGGTCGCTGAGCGCACCCATGCTTTGGAAAAAGCTAATTCTCAAAACGAAAAGCGCGCCAAACAATTTGAATCCATTGCTCGCGCCTCAAACACTATTGCATCCGTCCAAAATTTACAGGAATTACTCCCGCTCATCTCGGAAGTAATCAGCCAATATTTTGATTTTTACCACGTCGGTATTTTTCTGACAGATGCCAGCAGCCAGTATGCAGTGCTAAGCGCGGCAAATAGCGAAGGTGGAAAGAAAATGATCCAGCGCCACCACCAGCTAAAAATCGGCGAACAAGGCATTGTGGGCTATGTCACCCAAACTGGAAAACCGCGCATTGCCCTGGACGTGGGAGAGGACGCAAACTACTTTACCAATCCAGAACTACCATCCACCCATTCTGAAATGGCATTGCCGCTCAAGGCTGGCAATGAAGTTATCGGCGCGCTGGATATTCAAAGCACAGAAGTGGGCGCTTTTACCAATGAAGACTTTAAAACCCTGTCCACTCTAGCCGACCAAGTCAGCCTGGCCATTCAAAATGCACGCCTCTTTGACCAAACACAAAAGATGCTTTCAGAATCCGAAGCCATTCAACGTCAATATGTGCGTGAAACATGGAGCCGTCTTCCAAAAGAGGAAAAGTTAAGCGGATATCGCTATTCGATCACAGGCGCTGTTCCATTATCGGATAAAGAAATAATACCTGCCGAAAGCAATGAAAAGAAAAACGGTCGGGAAATCAGCGTACCCATTATCCTGCGCGGCGAAACCATCGGGCTCCTCACGGTACAGGTTCCAAAAAGCGAACATTTCAGCACAGACCAAGTAGACTTGGTTAAGGCTGTAGCAGAGCGCGTTGCGTTATCCGCTGAAAATGCCCGACTTTTTGATGAGACAGCCCGCCGCGCAGAACGCGAGCACCTTGTTTCAGACATCACCACCAAGATTCGCAGCACAAACGACCCGCAGGAAATGGTTAAAACAGCCATTGAAGAACTAAGGCGGGCGTTGGGCGTCACCCGCGTCGAGGTTGTCCCCAACAAAATTTCATCTCCATCAGATCAATAATTGGAAGAAGGTAACCCATGTTAAAAACAATTGCGATATCCAATGAAAAAGGCGGCGTAGCAAAAACCACAACAACCATCTCGCTTGGCGCTGCCCTGGTAGACATGGGACGTCGTGTGCTACTTATTGACCTCGATGCGCAAGCCAATCTTACACTTGCGCTTGGGTTTGAACCGGGCGAATCTGAAAACACGTCCGGCAACATCCTGCTTGACAATGCCCAGCTATTAAGCGCGCGGCGAAAAACAGATGTAGAAAACCTTGATTTGATCCCGTCCAATTTGCGGATAGAAATATCCGAGCAATTTCTGCCTGTGCGAACAAATTACGCCACCATCCTAAAACGGGCGATCACTGCCGCCCCCAACCTGCAATATGATTACATCCTGCTTGACTGTCCGCCTTCGCTCGGCGCAATTACGCAAAATGCGCTTGCGGCAGCAGACCTTCTGCTCATCCCAACCCAGGCGGAATATTTCTCGGCTTACGCGCTGCGAAATATGATGAATCTTGTCCGCCGCATTCGGGAAGAGGACAACCCCAATCTCGCGTACCGCATCCTTGTTACAATGCTAGATAATAGAAACCGCACACACCGTAATATTCACGACCAGCTTCGCTCGACATTTGGCGAAGGCGTATTCAATGCAGTGATTGAAATAGACACAAAATTACGCGAAAGTTCTATAGCGGGCTTGCCAATCTCACGCTACAAGCCCGGCGCACGCGGCACCACACAATATCACATACTCGCCCAGGAGTTAATAGAATATGTCAAAGAAACCGAAAATAGACAAGCGGCTTGACAAATTATTCAAGGGACTGACTCCTGAAAAGAGCGACTTACCCCAGCAGGCAACGGTCGAGAAAAAAGCGCCGCCCACACCTGTCAGCGCCTCAAATTCAGGACACCGCCCTCAGGCTGCCTCAAAAAAATCCGAATCCGTCTCACAGCCCAAGCCTCTCAAATCCGCCGCCAGCGTATTGCCCTCTCCCCAGCCCATCCTGACACAGGAGCGGGAGAATGAAAATACAACCACTGCCTACTCGGTAAACATCCAAACCGGCTATCAAGACTGGACAACCTTACGCATCCTGGATGAAACCAGCGAACGGCAATGGACACCAGACGAAGAATTGCTTGTAAAACAAGTCTCCGATCAACTGTCGCTGGCGCTTGAAAATGCGCGTCTATTCCAGGAAGCTCAAAAACGCGCGCAAGAAATGGCGACAGTGAATAGTATTGTTACTTCTGTCGCCAGCACCCTGGACCTAAAGAGCACACTGCAAAGCATTGCTGACAATTTGGCAAACCTTTTATCGGCAGGTCATGTTGGTATTGCTTTGATGAACGAGGACAAGTCGGCGTTAATCCTTACCGCAGACGCGCCAGTAATGCCCGGCGCAGCATCTGAAATTGGAACTTCATTGCCTACCAACGGCAGCCCCGCGACTGAAGAAGTTATTCGAACGCACAAACCTTTATTTATTCAGGACGTTCCCAACAACCCGCTCGTACTCCCAATTCATGACTTGATGCTCAGACGCAAGACTCAAAATCTACTCATCATGCCTTTACTCGCGGATGAAGAGGTGATTGGCACAATTGGAATTGATTTCTTTGAACCTGAGCGCATCCTTACTGAAGAAGAAATTCACCTGCTTGAAACCATCGTTTACCAAACAGCGACAGCCGTCCAAAAAGCGCGCCTGTTCCAGGAAATCAATCAGTTAAACCAGGCTATCCAATCAAGCAATGCCTCCATCTTGGCAACCGATATCAACGGCAAAATCACACAAGTTAATCCCGGTTTTACGGCAATGTCGGGTTACACGGCAAAAGAAGCCATTGGGAAAACGCCTGGCATCTTGAAAAGCGGCTTGCATTCTGCAGAACTTTACCAGCAGATGTGGGAAACAATTCTCGCGGGGGAAATCTGGCATAGCGAATTGGTCAATAAGCGAAAAGACGGCACACTCTACACAGTAGAACAAACAATCCTGCCAGTACGCGATAATGAAGGAAATCTTACCGGCTTTCTGGCAACCGAAAACGATATCACTGAAAGAAAGAAAGATCAGGAAGCCCTCGCGCGTTCCGAGGCAGACCTGCGTACCCT
>JAIFKY010000017.1 GCA_020049345.1 Anaerolinea sp. | reverse complement strand
ACGTCCAGCACGCCAACAATTTGCGAACCGTATTTGAGAGGGATTGCCATTTCGGAGCGTGTGTTGGGAAGGTCGGGATTGTTAAAGAAAACTGCATCTGAACCGGTATCGAGGGCAATACGTGGGCGTCCCCCTTGAGAGACATAACCGACAATGCCTGTGCCGCCAACTTTTAGTTGATGACGACGTTCAAGCATGTGTTGACCGCCCTGGCTGTTCGCGGCGCGTAGCACGGCATATTCGCGATTTTCATCAAGCAGGAATATACCAACGTGGTAAAAATCAAGCTTTTCGCTGATGATTTGGGTAATATGATTGAGCAGTTTAAGGAGTTGTTGTTCGATGTTGGAGGAAATTTCCTGTGATATAGCCGAGATGGTCTGCAGGCGTGCTGCGCGTTCACGCATCTGTTCATTGGCTTCACTTAGCTCACGAGTACGGAATTCAACCCGCTCTTCCAATGTTCGATTGATCTCCTGAAGTTCCAGGTTGCTTTTGATTTGGTCACTTTTATTTTTTATTGCAATTTTCAAAAGCGAATAGTGCCTGTGGAAAATAGCGATGATGGCAGCCATGATTGTGGCGAAGAAAAAGGAATTAAGGTAGACGTATTGCGCGGTTGTATTAAATGGATTTTCCAACACGCCATTTATCTCGGCGATCCCCGTAAATGCAAACGTGGCAATCATCACAATAGCCAATAGTATTGGGGAAAGTAGGTTTTTTCTACTTTGTATGTTTGCCAGCAGGAAGAGCCCCAGGTTGCCCATCCAAAGCAGGTCGTGCGTACCGTCGCCTTCCACGATTGTGACCAGGCAAATTGAAAATGATGTGACCACTGGAAATAAAATCAAATAATTGTAACGTGCTCGAAGCGCCTGATAAAAGGTAAATAGAGCAATTGCATTGGTGAAAAACGATGCTATAAGTGTTCTGGGGTCGCGGTAAACCAAAAGCGGCAGCACTGTTGATAAGATTCCAAGCGCCAGCGTCACTAGTGTTTCGGCGCGTTGTCCTGGATCTTCGCCGGGCATATCTTCGAATAGGTAATCACGAATTCTGTTGGATATGCTCATGCTATTCTCTCACCTTTCTGCTCTTGGCAGCAGGATGCTCTTCCATTCCTTTGGGAAGTTTTTGCTCATTGAATTGATTCAGCAATTGGAATGTAACTGAGGCATTTCCAATGGTTTGGCCTAGTTCCTGTACTGTTTCGCGCAAAATTACATCTGTCTGTGAAACTGCGCTAATTCGCGCAGAAATGTCCGAGATGAGCGACTCACGCGCAGCAAGTTGCTGGGATTCTCTATAAAGGCGCGCACTTTCCATCGCGCCGCCTAATTGATCTGATAATGCAATTGCCAGATTGGTTTCTTCCTGTGTCCATGATTCTGAAATTTCAGATTTCTTCAGGCGAATGGCTCCGATGATTTGACCTCGCACCTTGAGCGGCATGCTGATGGTTAATCCGTCACTGCCAAAAATAAGATCCCCCATTTCAACCGCTTTGGCGAGATTTGACTCTAGGTGTTCAGAATGGATTTGTATTGTGGTGGGCGGGGTGGCAAGGAAGCCAATTCGGGGCTGGTCGTGCAGGATTTTGCTCCATGCCCCACGGCTTATTTCAGCATAACCCATCCGGGTGGTTTCCAGCGCCTTTTCGGCTTCATTAAACAAGTTAGCATTTTGAATTGCAATTGCGATTTGCTCAGCAAGAATTTGCAGTGTGGCAATATCTTCTTCAGAAAAAGCCTGGGGTTCCGTGCTCTGGACATCCAATGCGCCAAGGGTTTGCCCGCCGATGACAAGAGGGAGCGCCATTTCGGAGCGTGTTTGTGGCAGGTCGGGATTGTCAAAGTAAACAGCATCACTGCCTACATCCAACGCGATACGGGCTTTTGCGTTTTGAGTGACATACCCTACAATTCCCGTTTCGCCAACTTTAAGTTGGTGACGCCTTTCCAACATTCTCTGCCCGCCTTCACTGTTGGCGGCGCTCAAAACCGCATATTCTTTATGCTCATCAAGCAGGAAGATGCCGACATGATAATATCCAAAATTCTCGTGAATGAGATAGGTGGTTTGTTGCAAAAGTTCAGAGAGATCACGAAAAGATGTAATGGCTTTGCCGACATCCGCGACTGCCTTCAACAATTTGCTTCGATATTCCAATTCACTTGTGCGCTCAGCAACACGATTTTCAAGGGATGAAATGGATGCCTGCACGTTTGCGGCAAGTCCCTTAAGGCTGGATGAAAGAGTTGCCAGTTCGCCGCGCAGTCTTTTATCATCAAATTGAAAATCCAAATTTCCTTTACCTACTTCATTTGCGTAATTTGCCAGCCCTACCAGTGGCTTTAGCGTGGAAAGAATTGCCGCGCCGCCAACAAGGGAAATAATTATAACCACACTGAATAATTGAATCAGGAGGTTGCGTGTGAGTAGATTCAGCGCTGCGGTTTTTTGTTCAATATTTCCGACAGACACCGCCAATGGAGCGGTAAGAGATGTTCGATATGAGCCAATTAACTGCCCATTTTCCTCATCTATGATGCTTGTTGATTCTCTTGCCAGTAAGGTTTGCAGGGTGTCGAAACTGAAATCTTCCAGCGCCGAATCTCCAATTTTTTCTGAATTTGAGTGCGCCAGATAAGTTCCATTTTTCGCAATAAGATAGAAACTTTCTCCTTCGGTGGTATTTGTCATGTCCGCCGCGAGTTCCTGTTCTTTGCCCGGCTCATTTTCCATGCGCGTGAAGTAAATATGCGCATGGTCTATTTCAATTTTTAATTGCGTTGTGATGAGATTTTCTCGGACCTGTTGTTGCACGAAAACAACCACAAGGCTGACCGGAATCAGCGATAAAAATAAGAATAATAGGGTTAGCCGCAAGGTAATGGGGCTTCTTAATTGGCTCACGAAACGCCTCTTTGTTTGTATGTGTTCATAATTGGCATTATTTCAATCGAAGGGTGCTTGTGTTTTTTCTAGGGGCAGTATTTTCTGCCTGGAGCATACCAATGCTGATTTCGGCTTCTTTCAGGTCAAATACTCTGCGTAGTTCGGTTGTTGCTGTGCGTAATACCGATTCGATATCAAGAGTTTCACGGACACGGGCGGAAATATTTGCGATCACCTGGTCGCGCAGTGCGCTTTTTTGTGTTTCATCTACCAGACGGCTGTTTTCAAGCGCAAGCGCCACCTGACTGGCGACTTTTTCCACCAAAATACGCTCGCGTTCAGACCATGTTGCTGCAACGCCCTTTCTTTTTAGCACAATCTTTCCAATGTTCTGTCCATGCAGTATCAGCGGAACACGCAACCCGTCAGTATCGTCTTGTTTATTGTTTGCGAAAATTGGTCGTACCCCAGCCGGAGTATATTGATATGCGGGTTTGTGGCGGCTTGTAAATTTTGTCCATGTTTCGTGTGTTTGGGCGGATGTATTTGCTTCTAGTTGATATACTAGATTTTTTGTCTCATTGATAAGGCGTACATTATCTATGGATATTGCCACTAAGTCAGCGAGCGTTTGCAGGACTTCAGCATCTTGCATATTGAAGGATTGAGGCTGGTCTGAATGCATATCCAAGATGCCGACTACATTCTTGCGAACTGTGAGCGGCAGGATCATACGTGAACGGGTAAGAGGGAAGTTGACATCATGTAGGAAGTTTACGCTGTCGGCGTCTGATGCGATATATGGACGGTTGTATTCAACGACACGGTGAATCAGGTTGAGCCTGTCTGGTTCTATGCGAAACCCCTGCCCAACAAGTTTTTTTCCTTCGACAGAAGATGAAGATTGCAGGAATGCAGTCTTTTTTCGCTCATCCAATAGATACAAACCTACATGGTAGTATCCAAATTGCTCCGCGGTCAGTTTTGTTGCCATTTCCATTAACTCGGAAATATCTTGTAACTCTGCGATTGTTCTGGAAATAGAGGCGGAAGATCGCAGTTGCGTTGCCCGTGATTCCAATTCATCTGTGCGCTCATGGACTCTGTCTTCCAATTGCGTGCGTTCTGTTGCCAGCGTTTGAAATGCGCTTTGCATGTTTTGAGCCACATGCGCGAACTCTTTTTTGAGTTGACTGATGGCAATAATTAGAATGGCGCTTATGATGGAAAAGTTAATCGTGTAGGCTATCCAATCGATCAACATTGTAACAGGCGCGTTTGCCGCCCTGAGTTGATAGACGCCCAACTGATGCAGGGCGGCGATTAGCGCAAATGTAAAAATACTGATTGCCAGCGCAACAATGTCAACACGCTGATCGAACAACAGCGCCGACAAGGTGATAAACGCCATAAAAAAGATGTTTCCATCGAGCCATGGTCCCCAGGCAAGGATCGAATTTACGCCGACGGCAAAAAACATAACAAGCAAGGCGAAGGCGCGTACCGAATATTTCACCTCAGCTATGGTAATTATTAATAAGACAACATATAAACTAATGAATAAGATGCGGTCAGCGGTCGTTGCCGTGGGAAAGGAGGCGGCAATTACGGTGATACCCAATACGCATGTAATGCGCAGGATGGTTACAATAAAATATTCGCGCCAACCTTGGTAGTCAAAAGTTCTGGCAGGTTGCGGGGATGGGTTGTTATTCATCGTTACCGCCCATTGATACCTCAACACTAACTTCGGCAGCTTCGAGTACATGACCCAACTCCCGAACCGTTGTTTGGAGGATGCTATCCATGGTTGTGGAAGCCCATATTTTTGAGGTAACTTCGTTTACCAATCTTTCGCGCATGGCTATGGATTGACTTTCCTCCACAAGACGCGCATTTTCCAGAGCAAGGGCAGCTTGTGCGGCGATGGACTCAATCAGGTTTTTCTGCTCGGGGGTCCATTCCTCCGAACTTGCCATGTTGATTCGCCCAATGATTTGATCGCGCAGGGTAAGGGGAATTTCAAGTTCCTGCCCGTCAGCTAAATTGCTGTCTCCAAGTGTGTACTCAATTTTTTGATCTGCAGCAAGGGCAAGCCATACTCCTTGTAGATACTGTTGTTGTGTTGCGCTCATTTCATTGATGCTTTGTTGCGCCTCTGTAAACAGGCGCGAGTTTTCAAGCGCAATTGCCACTTGATTTGCCATGTTTTGATATGTGTCTGCATCCTGTTGCGAGAATATACCTTCCTTGGCTGAGTGCATTTCCAGTGCGCCAATTACCCGTTCGCCAATGGCAAGCGGCAGGGTGATTTGGGAGCGGGTGTATGGTAGCAAGGGATTGTCGAATCGGATCGCCATTTGGGAGCGGGTGTATGGCAGCAGGGGGTTGTCAAGCCTTATGGAATCGGGACCCATATCCGTAACAATGCAAGCCTGCTTTGTGCGAATGGCAGTGCCCACCGCATTTTTTCCATTGATGTCCACATGATGCTTGTTTTCGCGCAACACTTTGCCGGCGTCCCCGGTTGCTACCTTTAGCTCTGCCCATTGCCCTGAACTGTCGGTCAGAAAGATGGCTGTGTAATAACATTCAAATTCATCGCCTATCAAATGTGCAGCGCGTGTGAGTAGTTCATCGGGGTCAAGGATAGCTGTAATTGTTCGTCCAATTTCATTCACCCTGCGTAATTGCTGGGTGCGTTCGACCACTTTTTTTTCAAGGTTATTATGTTCATCCCTGATTGTATTTAAGTTTTCATCAATCTGTTTTTGCGCCTCGAGGAATGTTTTTTCAAGACGTTGGAAGCCAAAAATGATGACCATTCCAAACATCAAGATCATGGTGCTGCCGCTTATCCAGTCTTCCACTATGGCGGGGAATGTGAAGGGGGCAAGCGGCGTAATCGTTTTATTTAGCATTAGCCAGCCCGCCAGCGTAATCGTGAAAATATTGATGACCGTTACAATTATGCCCGCGCGAGGTGAGAACAGCAGCGTGGCGAAAACAATCAATCCCAAAAAGAAGAATGTGCTATCACCCAAAATTCCGTATCTAAATAATTCGCTCAAGCCCAAAGCATAAACGCTAAGCAGAAAAACACTTATGCGTATGTTGTACGAGAAACGCAGGACGGTAACAATACCTGTTAATACATAGGTAGTGATAAAAATAGCCTTGATAAACATGCTTCCAACGCTGTTTACGGCAGGAATTAAGACGAACGTGCCCAATGCAAGCGTGCCGATCAATAGCGGCATTACAAATTTCTCGCGCCAGTTCTTGTATAACAGTCGTGTAGACTCTTCCGGATTGAAAGATATATTTTGGGAAGGATTGCTTTGCATCATTGGGTACCTTCCTGTTTCGCGTTGTTGACAGGTTGGATTTGCACCTTTGCATAGCGCGCTCCGGTGATCCTTGCTAATTCATTTGCTGTTGCAGCCATGATGGATTGTATATCTGTTGACCTGCGTATCTTGCTGGTTACTTCATAGACAAGGCGGTCACGCTCAGCCTGCACGCGGATTTGCTCCAGCAGGCGCGCGTTGGCAATGATGGCGGCAAGACTCCCCCCAAGTGTGCCGAGCATTTCTTCGTCATTTTCGGTGTAGGCATCAACCATTTCACTTTCCACATTTAAGACACCAAGCAGTTCATTACGATAAACAAGCGGGATGGCTAATTCAGAACGCGTATTTGAACTGACCAAAATATAGCGTGGATCTTCAACGACATTTTTTATTCTGAGCGGACGCTTGTGCGCGGCAACCCAGCCAGTGATCCCGCTTCCTATTGCAATCTCCACCCTCGCAATATCTTCAGCATAGCCGGTAGAAGCCTTTGCTTCAAGGGCATTCTTTTCCCGATTCATAAGAAGGATGGTGACACGGTCTCCGCCAAGTGTTACCTGCAAGCCGTTGACTGCGCTTTCCAGCGCTTCTTCGAGTGTTGTACCCGATGCCGCAGTCGTTGTAATGTGATGTAGGAGGCGGTGCTGCGATAGGTGTTCCTGGGTTTCTGAAAATAATTCAGTGTTGACAACGGCTATTGCCATTTGGTCAGCAAGAATTTGCAGGCTTCGTAGTTTGTCTTCTGTAAACGCATAGGGATGAATACTTTGGACATCTATTTCGCCCAAAATACGCTCGCCAACTTTTAGCGGTAATGCTGCTTCTGAACGTGTGTTGGGGAAGAGGGGATTCGCGTAGTAAGTCGCATCCTTATCCGTATTTTCTACTACAAGTTGTTCTCCCCTGCTGCTGACGAAGCCGACAATGGATTTTGAACCAATGCCAATTTTGTAGCCTGAGCGTTTCATTTGGGTGCCGGTTTCGCCGGTTGCCTCACGGATTACAGTGAACTCTCCCTGTAAATCATGCAGGAATACGGATGCGTGATAAAAATCAAAACGTTCGCGAATAAAATTGACCGCTTTGACCAACAGTTCGTCAAGATTAAGCGAGCCGCTGATATCCCGCGCGATTTCTGCGGCGGTTTCCAATTGTAACGTTCGTCTCTGGCTTTCTTCCAGAAGGTGGGCGTTGTTGATTACACCGGCAACCTGTCCCGTAATGGCAGTGAAGAGTTTTAGTCCATCCTCGTTGAATGCGTGTTCGTTTTCAGTGTCTTGAATAATCAATGCCCCGATGGGCTTGTTTTGCACAAGCATTGGCACACCCATCCATGAGCGCGCAGGCTTGCCAACTATCTTAGCCCCAAGTTCAATTGCCTTTCGTTCAGTATCCTCCACAAGCATCAATGGCTGGCGCGTGTGAATTAAAATGGATGTTAAACCTTCCCCCAGAGGAAATGACTCTATCTTGGATTTTTTTTCGTCTTCATAACTAAACGGAATGCTGATGGTATTGCTTTTTTCATCGTAGAGCGCAACAATCAGGTTGTAATTGCCAATGATCTTTCGTATTTTCTCGTG
>JAIFKY010000308.1 GCA_020049345.1 Anaerolinea sp. | reverse complement strand
AGATTGGAATACAAGACACAGGTCTTCATTAATCTTGAAGGCGATTATTTCCGCACCCGCTTAACTCACACGCTGGAAGTTGCCCAGATCGGACGGACATTAGCCCGCGCCTTGGGCGGAAACGAAGACCTTGTTGAAACCATTTGTCTGGCGCATGATTTAGGTCACTCGCCATTTGGACATTCAGGCGAAATTGCGCTTGCCCGCCTGATGAAAGACTTTGGCAGTTTCGATCACAACAAACAATCCCTGCGTATTGTCACAGAGCTTGAACAACGATACCCCGAATTTCCGGGCTTGAATCTCACATGGGAAGTGCGCGAAGGAATGGTCAAACACGAATCAGAGTATGACATATCCGATGCGCGCGAATTCAGCCCTGACCTGCGCGGCAACCTCGAAACGCAAATCGCAAACGTGGCGGACGAACTGGCATATACCACACATGATCTGGACGACGGCCTGCGTTCAGGAATGATCACCCCGCAGACATTAGATGGCGTTGCCCTGTGGGAAATTCTGCGTGAAACGTATAACTGGCGCGGCGCAATTCTAAATGAGATGGAACGCCACCGCATGATCCGCCAACTGGTTGGCTTGATGGTGACAGATATGTTACAGGCAACCGAAATACGAATCAAGGACAGCAAGGTAAAAAGTGCGCTGGATATTCAAAAACTCAAGCACAATATTATCGGATACAGTGAGGAAATGCAGCGCCGCAACCGTGAATTAAAAGACCTGCTTTATCGGAAACTGTACCGCCATTATCGCGTGGTGCGGATGCAGGTCAAGGCAGAACGACTCATCTCAGACTTGTTCCAAGCCTACCGCGCCGAACCAGCCATTCTGCCGGATCATGTCCAGTTCTTCGTCGAAAAGCGCGGACTTGAGCGGACGATCTGCGACTATATTGCAGGCATGACCGACCGGTACGCAATCGAAGAACATCAAAAACTATTCAGCCCCATTGAAAAACCGTAGTTTTTTCAATTGAAGGGGGAGCAAAAATCCATTCCCCTTTTCAGTAAATTTTAAAGTCCGGAAGTTCCATTTCCGGAACGCAAAAGCGCAAGAACAATTATTTTTGCGCTTCAAACATAAACTATCAGAGAGGAACATTTTACATGACCCAGCCCAACTATCTCACCCCCGAAGGCGAAGCAAAACTCAACGCCGAGTTACAGGAATTAAAAGGACCCAAACGCGATGAACTTTCCCAGCGATTGCGTTCCGCCATCCAAATGGGAGACCTTTCAGAGAATGCAGATTACCACAAAGCCAAGGAGGATCAAGGTTTTCTTGAGGGACGCATTCAAGAGATTGAAGCCATTCTGCGGAATACGGTCATCATTGAGAAAACACAAAGCAGTGGCGTGATCTTCATTGGATCACACATAACCATTCAGGAAGGTGATTTTGAGCCTGAGACCTATCACCTTGTTGGTCCCACCGAAGCAGACCCGCGCAAAGGAAAGATATCTCACGAATCTCCCATTGGGCACGCTTTGATCAATAAAAAAGTTGGCGATATTGCTGAAGCCGAAACCCCAAACGGAACCATTAAATTCAAGATATTGAAAATTGAATAACGCTGTTCCAGAAACAAAAAGACCGCCTCACATGAAAATGAGGCGGTCTTTTTGTTTCTATCTTCTGCGCTTAACCCTGTCTTGGCCAGATCGCCAACTCAAGGGTGATACGCTCAAAATAACTATCAGTTGGCAAAGCGCCGTGACCATATTCCAAATCTACAACAGTTGCAAGTAATTGCAAGGTTGCGGTTTCCAACAAAACCTGTGACTGTGGCTCTACAACCACCAATTCACCTTTTGGTTCGAGCCGCGCTCGAATGGCAGGGTCATTGAATGCGTGCTTGGACATTAATACTTTTGTGGCGGTTTTAATATCGTTTTTATCGAACAGCCAAATTTCCAGCGCTGTCACTTTCTTTGGCTCGCCCACACCAATCGATTCAGACACACCCACGCCATACTCGCCCATGAATTCACCAGCCTGGGTGTCAATGCTGAATGACTCATCGTACAGGTCATCGCCAAGCACGTAGGTGGTCATGGTTTGCGTAATTGGCGGAGCAAGCCCAAGTTGTTCAAAGTTGGTTTTCTCGGCTTTACGATTCATCTCAACGGCTTGCATGGTAGGGGTAACCTCTCCGCTGCCACCCTTGCCCAACAACCGGTAGAGATACAAGCCGCCATAGCCCAACAGACCCAACAATACAATGATGCCAATTACCAAAGTAACTGTCTGTACGGTGGTAAGCCCTGTATCTTCAACAACGGGAGGCTGACCTTGAAGCACGTTTGTGATCAACTCGCCGTATGACTTAATCACAGCAGGGTCTGCTGTACCCGGGGTTGCCTGAATATTGGTGAATGCTTGCTGCGCACCCACCCCAAGATTCTGCCAGCGTTGAACAGCCAGATTTGGATCAGGGTTGAGGCGATAGGAGTCAATCGCCATGCGGAGATAATCTTCCTGCAAATCCGCGCGTAAATACGAAGGGGTTGCGTCCACAAATTCCACAGGCGCAATCACCCACCCAATCAATAGCCCAAATACAAGTCCACCGACAAATAAAGCAATTGGGACTATGGGCAGTTTTTTCATTAGAGCAACGACAAACTGCATAAATGACTCCTTTGTTTGGTTACTTTAGCCTAATTATACAACGTATTTTTCATACCTTGCATGGCAGAATGATTATCGGGATTCCATCAAATATAACGTGCGTTCTGAATCGCGCACAGACTCGCTTTTATGAATCACGAAGCATGTGACAAACGCCGCCTCAAAACCTTCGCGCGTATAAGTGGGGAAAATATCTTCGCGTGAGGTCAATAGCTTTTGAACCTGCGAATCAGACTTTGGCACAAACTCAATCACCAGCCATTTGCAATGCGCGGCAAAGAAACGCGCCAGTTGCGGCAAAGGCACATTATTGGAAATTGCCAGATGATGAATGACCGCCAGCGCCAGAGCCATATCCACAGGACCGCGCGCGCCGAACGAATCACGCTCGCGATTATCCCAGCCGAGCGCAGGGCTTGGATTCGTCAAATCCAAAATCAGCGGCAAAATATTTTGCTCTTTTTTCGTTTTGACTGTGCGATAATTTTGTTCCACTGCGGCGGGATCAATATCAAACGAGACCGTGAACGCGCCCGACGCTGCGGCTTCGCGGCTGAATACACCCGTGTTGCCGCCCAAATCCCAAACCAGCGCGGGTTTCTTTTCGGCAGACCATTCTTTGACCAGTTGCTTTTTGTGCTCAAAAGCCGAATCGGTGTAATTCGTATTTTCGTAGTAATCGCCCCACTCGGTGCCGGCGGGTTTCCACGTCAACTTTTTGACTGTGTTTTCAAGGCTTTCAATTAGTCCAATCAATGCCTGCCTGGACATGGCGCCCTTGCGCGGCGCGACAAGTACTTTATCAGAATATTTTTTTTGCGCACCCGCGTGAATGTGGATGTGGGTCAGCAAGCCAAAATTGAATTTTGTTTTCGCAGGCAACAATCCGCTGGCGAGGTCAAGCGGCACGCCGTCAATATAGACACGCAGCAACTGGCTCAAACGCACATCGCAATATGCCATCAAAACCAGCGGCGCAAGGAAGTGCTGACAAAACTGTTTGTACGCCACCCACGGTTCACCCTCTTTGTAAATTTCAAAAGAAAGCGTGTCAATCAATGTCGCTTTGCCGCGTACAAATTGAATATTGTAGGCACTGGCGTCTTTGAGCGACATATCCAATTTCATTGCGCGTTTTTGAATGGACAATGTCGCGAGCGCGGCATCTTTCAACTGGCTAAACGACCATTCATACGGATAGGATATAAAAGGCACGCGCTCAGGCTGGATGACTTTGAATGCCGCATCTGACTCGGCGGGTAGTTGATCTGACTCAACGTGCGGAATCAGCAGTCCGGCTTTTACCAACTTATCATACAACCCAGAGTCCATCAACCGCGCGTAATCGTTGGAGTACGCACGGTTGATCTGTCGGTACAAGATTCCGCTGTCAGTAAACAGGAATCCGCTTGGGTCGCGGAACGACGCAGAGAGTTGCTTAATCTTGGACATTGTCAGAATCGCTATCCTCGTCTTCTGGTTTTGGTTTAACTCCAAAATACTTTTTAATGCTGCCCCACGAAGCGCGAAGAGCAACCCCCAACCCCAGCAACGCAGCAATTGCAATTTGGATAATAAAACTCCCTGAGCCAGGGTCAAGATATGGAAGCGGTGAAAAGTGCATTTTTTCTCCTTGCAAGTGACAGTCACCTTTGAGGTGACTGTCACTTTGTTATTCTATGGTTTCAGGCACAATCTCTTCCAACAGGAAGGATTCGGAACAATTAAGGCATTGCGCCTCGCGTTTGTTGGCGATGACCAACATGCCTTTGCATTTTGGACAAGGCACAGCAAGCGGTTTTTTCCACGAAGTGAAATCACAATTGGGGTAATTGACACAGCCAAAGAAAGTACGTCCCTTGCGGGTCTTGCGTTCCACCAAGTCGCCGCCATCGGTGGGACATGCGACGCCGATTTTCAACAGCCACGGCTCTGTGTAGCGGCAATCAGGGAAGCCACTGCACGAAATAAACTTACCAAAACGTCCATAGCGAATGACTAATTCCTTGCTGCAAGTTGGACAGGCGCGTCCGATGGGTTCAGGTCCGCTCTTGGTGACGGGCATTTCGGCTTGCGCTTTTTTCACATCTTCTGCGAAGGGCGTATAAAACTCACGGATCGCGTCCTTCCAGACCATGTTGCCATCGGCAATTTTATCGAGGTCTTCCTCCATGTGCGCAGTGAAGTTGTAATCCACCACTTCGGGGAAGTATTCCACCATCAGATCGTTGACTTGCAAGCCGGTATCGGTGGGAATGAGGCGTTTATCTACGCGCTCAACATAGCCGCGTTGTTGAATGGTGGAAATGGTCGGCGCGTAGGTTGACGGGCGGCCAATGCCGTTCTCTTCGAGTGATTGCACGAGTGACGCTTCAGAGAAACGCGGCGGCGGCTGGGTGAAATGCTGTTCAGGAATCAATCTGATCAATTCCTGAGATTGCCCTTCGGCGATGCCCACAGGAATTTTCACATTCTCTTCGTCATCTTCCGTTTTGACATCTTCGTTTTTGGCTTCTTCGTAGACCACCAGAAAGCCGGGGAATTTGACCGCCGATCCAGACGCGCGCATCAAATATTCGTGGGCGTCTGTTTTGCCGGTTACTTCCACCTGCAAGGTGTCAAACACAGCCGATTCCATTTGTGAGGCCACGAAACGCTGCCAGATCAGACGATACAGTTTGAACATGGCCGGGTCGAGATATTCTTTTACTTTTTCAGGATCACGCATCGCGGAAGTTGGGCGAATGGCTTCATGCGCTTCCTGCGCGCCCGCCGATTTGGTTTTATAAATCGGAGATTCGGCGGGCAGGTAATCTGCGCCATATTTGCCCGTCACATATTCGCGCGCTTCACCTTGGGCAATGGTCGAGACGTTCATCGAGTCGGTACGCATGTAGGTGATGAGACCCGTCGTGCCGCCTTCGCCAATATCCTGTCCTTCATATAATCCCTGCGCCAGTCCCATGGTGCGTTTGGCAGTGAAACCAAGTTTGCGCGAGGCTTCCTGTTGCAAAGTGGATGTGGTGAACGGCGCAGATGGTTTGCGTCTTCGTTCGCCGCGTTTGACTTTCGTCACCGAGTACACGGCAGTTTCCATGTCAATCAAAATCGGCTTCACCACTTCTTCACTGGGCAGTTCGGGTTCTTTGTCGTCAATCCGCGCCAGTTTTGCAAGAAAAGCAGATTTTAGCGTCTCATGCTTAAACTCGCCGTGGATTGACCAATACTCGACCGGCTTGAAGTCGTCAATTTCGCGTTCACGCTCAACGATGAGCCTGAGAGCCACCGATTGCACCCGCCCTGCTGATAGACGTCCGCGCACCTTCTCCCACAAAATGGGGCTGATGCTGTAGCCAACGAGACGATCCAACACGCGGCGCGCCTGTTGCGCGTTGACCAGATCCATGTTGATCTCACGCGGATGCGCAAAAGCCTCCGCTACGGCAGGCGCGGTAATTTCATGGAAGACCACACGCTTGGTGCGTCCCATGTCAATCTGTGCGGCTTCTGCCAAATGCCAGGAGATGGATTCACCTTCACGGTCAGGATCGGTTGCGAGGAAGATTTCATCGGCAGTGGCGGCCAATTTCTTGATCTCTTTGACGATAACCTTCTTCTCATTCGGCACGCGATATTTCGGCTCGAAGTTGTTTTCCACATCCACAGAAAGTTGTGACTTGAGCAAGTCGCGCACATGCCCCACCGAAGCGCGGACGGTGTATCCTTTGCCAAGAAAGCGCCCAACGGTCTTTGCCTTGGCTGGAGATTCAACGATCACCAATTTCCCTTCACGCACCACAACTTTTTCGGGGCGCGGCGGCGCGACAAGGTCTGCGTGGGCTTCGGTCTTGCCCATGCGAAACATTCTTGTCCCACAAACGGGACAAGTTCCAGTAGTCACCGCAGAACTTTTGGCATTAAACCCTGCCACGGGATCTTTTATCTCTCTTTTTTCCTTGCACTTCATACAATAAGCTTCCATCTATCCTCCGCGCAAAATGCGCCTTTCAATTATTACCAGGACTTTTGTCACACTGGGACACGCATTCTACGCAATATTCCCGAATTTTACAAATGCAATTTTTATCTCTTAACCAAATCCCCACCAAGAAACCACAAAGGCACGAAGCCTCAAAGACTCGAAGGGAAAAACTTTGTGGCTTTGTGTCTTGGTGACTTCGTGGTGAAGTTATTAAACAGTCTCTAAAGGTTTTTCCAGCGAACCGGCGCCATTTTCTGTAAGAAATCCTAATGAAAACGCCTTCTTGATTGCAAAAGAAACCTTTAGGGTCTGTTCACCATTTACAAATATTTTTCCTGACGATGTTTCTTCAAATGCTCGACCACATCTTTTACTTTCTGCGACTGATCAGTTTTGCAGACCATCAACACGTCACCGCCATCAACGATGACCATGTCATCCACGCCAATAGTTACGATCAAACGGTCATTGCCGCCGCCGTAGACGAGCGTATTATGCGTTTCATGCGCCAAATGCAAACTGCTGTTCGTGGCAATGTTACCATCCATATCAGGCAAAAGGACTTCAAACAGCGAAGACCACATGCCCACATCACTCCACCCCAAGCCGCCGGCCGGGAGAATGGCAACGCGCTCTGCGTTTTCCATCACGCCATAATCGACAGTGATATTCTTGAGGCTGTTCCAGTTTTCATTTAACACATTGGTCTGTTCATCGGTTCCCCAAGCCGCAGAGATTTTTTTCAGCGCATCCCCAAGGTCAGGCATTTGCCGGTCAATCTCTTTCAAGATCGCATCAGCGCGCCAGATGAACATGCCGCTATTCCACGAATGATCGCCCGTGCGCAATAGTTTTTGCGCGGTTTGCTCATCAGGTTTTTCCTTGAAACTTTTTACCGTGTAGGTTGGGTATTTATAATTTCCATCCAAGGGCTTGCCCTGTTGAATATAACCGTATGCCGTGGAAGGCTGGGTGGGGGTAATTCCCAACGTAACCAGGTATCCATTTTCAGCCACATCAAACGCGGCTTTGAGCAAATAGTGAAACAGATCTCGGTTACGGATGAAATGATCGGCTGGCAGAACCGCCATGGAGGCATTCTTGTCGCGCTTACTCAACACCGCGGCAGCCAGCCCCACCACCGATGCAGTTCCACGCGGCGCTGATTCGATTAGATAATTTTCTTCTGGAATTTCAGGAGCCTGCAAACGCATCTCGCGTGCCTGCTCTTCAACCGTCACAACCAGAATCCGCTCGGGTGGAAATAAATTCTCCAAACGCCGCACTGTGCCTTGGAACAGGGTATCCTGTCCAAGTAAGGGAAGCAACTGCTTGGGTTTTTCTTTTCTCGAAATAGGCCAAAGGCGGGTTCCGCCACCGCCCGCCATGATAACTGCATAAGAGTTTTCCATATTTTTTACGAATTACGAATTACGCAGACATCTTAATTCGTAAAGCCGCTCCTCATATTTTATAATCGCTTTGCGCCTCTCGTACGGAAACATAATTCATGCCGCCTACCTGACGCACCATGCCTTTCAGCTCCATCAATGCGAGTGTAGCAGAAACCCGCTCAATCGGCAAATCGGCTTGATTGCGAATTTCATCCACATGCAGCGGTTCCCCGCCAAGCACACTTAACAAACGCGCTTCTGTTTCATCTGCCGGTAATATTTTACGCGCGGCTTTGTGCTCGCCGATGCGCGTAAAATCCAAGGCCTGCATAATATCGTTCACACTTAATAAAGGCTGTGCGCCGTTTTGGATCAACTTGTTGGTGCCTTTGCTTTGCGGCGCAAGTATACTCCCTGGCACCGCGAAAATCTCGCGCCCCTGTTCGGCGGCAAACTCGGCGGTGATTAACGCGCCGCTGGTCTCACCTGCTTCGATGACAACCACCGCCAAAGACAAACCAGAAATGATCCGATTGCGCGGCGGAAAGTTGGATGCGTCGGGCGGTGTACCCGGCGCGTAATCGCTGATGATTGCGCCGCGTTCCATCATTTGCTCGGCAAGTTTTTGATGTTCAGGCGGATAAATTTTATCAACCCCCGAACCTAAAATACCAATTGTGCGCCCGCCCGCTTTTAGAGCGGTCTGGTGCGCTATCGCATCCACGCCGCGCGCCAGCCCGCTGACCACAGTGATTCCGTTTGACGCAAGGAATGAGGCAACTTCTTCAGTCACCTGCCGTCCGTAGGGCGTTACGCGGCGCGTGCCAACAATGGCAACCGCAAATAGATCGTCGGACAAATATTCGCCGCGAACATACATGACGGGTGGCGGCTGATCAATTTCTTTTAATCTTGCTGGGTATGCTTCGTCCTGCCAGGTAAGAATTTTTATCCCCTGCGATGCGATCTTCGCCCAAACCTGATCCAGATCAACTTTTTGACGGGCTGCGAGAACGCGCTCGATCACTTTCACGCCCAAGCCTGATTCGGCTAAAGCGGCTGGATCAGCGCCCCAGGCAGATTCAAGATCGCCGAAATACGCGACCAATCCCTGCATTCGTACTGCGCCAATGCCTTTAATAAGATTGAAGCCGACCCAGTATTTTTTATCATCCATGATTGAAAAAACGTTAAATGTGTAACGTGCAGTGTTTTGTCTACAAACCGTCGAGGAGATGAACTCTCAAAGAACGCTGATCCATATCCAGGTTAAGGATGACCGAGGGTATGGCGGGCAGGAGAATCTCTTTGCCAGCATCATTCCGAACGACATAGACATCGTTCGCGCCTGTTTCCAATATTTCCACCAACTTACCAAGCGGGTTTCCGTTTTCGTCCACAACATCCAAATCTATTAATTCGTATTGATAATGCATTCCATCTGGAAGCGGCGGGACTTCGGTGGCTTTGACATAGACCCATTGGTTACGAAACTTGCCTGCTTCTTCGGGGGTATCAACGCCACGGAAACTAACCAGCAAGCCATCTGCATGTGGGCGGACGGTATCAAATGTGAGCGGCTGATATTTTTCGCCGATTAAAACTTTTCGCCCCGATTTGATGCGCTCAGGGAAGTCGGTGTGAATATCGAGGATGATTTCGCCGCGCACGCCATGCGAACGGCGAAGATACCCTATTACTAAATAGACAGGCTCGCCAGCCGGCGAGCCTGATGATTGCTGTTTCGCTGGCATTAGGGTTCCATTACATCCAGTGTTGCTTGTTTACCTTCACGCTCGGCTGCTACTCGAAGCAGGGTGCGAATGGAGTTGGCTACTTTTCCGCTTTTGCCAATCACACGCCCCATGTCATCTTTGGTGACGTTGAGTTCGATGCGGATGCGTGAGCCGCCTCCGTTTTGGCGAACCTGTACTTTTTCAGGGTGATCGACGAGGGATTTGGCGATAAATTCAATAAGTTCTTTCATAATGATTTCTTTCATCAATAGACCCTAAAGGTTTTTCAACCTTTAGGGTCTCGTTATTAATTAATCCTTGCGTGTCTGGGTCGGAGCGGCGCGCTTGGTTTCGGCTTCGGCGGCTTCTGCCACGAGGGTTTCAATGGCTTCGCCTTTCTTGAAACGGTCAAAGCGCAGTTGCGTGCCTGATGATTTAAAGATCTGAGCCACAGACTCGGTCGGCAGCGCTCCGTTCTTCATCCAATGGAATACGCGATCTTCCTTGATATGAATGGTGGCGGGGTTGGTGCGTGGGTTGTACACGCCCAAAATTTCCAAAAAGCGACCATCGCGCGGTGATTCTTTATCGGCGGCGATGATGCGGTACGTGGGCTGGCCTTTAAGACCAATACGACGTAAACGAATTCTAACCATGTTAACTTACTCCTTTAGTTTGTTTTGTGTCTCAGACAGGCTGGAGTGCGGGCTGAAATCACAGGGAGGTATTTTACCAGAGAAAAAGAGAATTACCTGCCTTCCTGCAACTCTGGGTGGGAGTCAGTTTTTTGAAAACATCCAAAACCTTTGCCGCGAATTTCGCTAATTTGCGCAGATTTTTCTTGGTCAATTCGTGAAAATCCGCGTTATTCGCGGCAAAAATCCCTGACACCCCTTTGGGGTTATTTCATCCATTTTTCGCAAATCTATAATCGTTTCACTCCTTCGGAGTTGTTCGTGCGTAACATCAGCTCTTAATATGAAAAATCTGTGGCTTAATAAAAGCCATACTAATTTTATACTCAAAAACCTTTACTGCATCTTTACATAAAATTTATTAAGCGCGTGATATGCTTCGGCTTTATCCATAAAAAGGAGTTATATTAAATGACAAAGAAAACAATATCCGTAGTAGTAATTGTTATAGTGGTAGGTGTAATTTTGGTTTTGGCTTCGCTTGCGTTTTTTGCAACAAATACGAGACGTTCCCACATGATGGGCGGCGGCGGAATGGGTGGTGGAATGGGCGGTGGTGGCGGTACGGGTGGAGGCAACGCATCACAGTTGGAACTGGCGGCTGTCTCTGCAGAGGGCGCGCAAATTTCCCCCTCAGCAGATGTGACCTCGATCACAGGCGAACTGCCAAAGGGAACCGTAGCACAAAAGTCGGGCGACCTGATCGTTTCGCTTGCGCTGAATCCGTATCCGCCAAGCGCAGGCCAACCCATCGCATTTGATGTCACACTGACTGACCTTAACGGCAAGGCAATTAATGACGCAACCATTACCCTTGACCTGACCATGCCTTCGATGTGGATGCCGCCCAACCAGCCCGCCATGGAATTTATCTCCGATGGCAAATATCACACATCTGCCCCCTTCACCATGCGCGGCGGGTGGCGCATTGAAGTCATCATCACACGCGGTGGTGAAAAACAATCAGCCTTCTTTGACATAGGGTTGTAGCGACCATGCTGCTCAGTAATCTGGCGCTCGCATTCGTTACAGGCATTATCAGCAGTTTCGGTCACTGCCTCGGCATGTGCGGCGGCATCGTCGCAATCTATTCAGCGCGACAGGCGGCACAGACTCCGGCAGGCGAACCTCAACCTGGCTTGCTGGCACGTATCGCAAGTTTTCTTCCGCTGCATCTTGGGCGCATCACAACCTACACATTCTTCGGCGCGTTGATTGGGCTGGCTGGCTCGCTCCTCGATCAAGCCGGTGGGATGATGGGTTGGCAGGGTGCGTTTTCAGTCATCGTTGGAATCATCATGCTCCTCGTTTCGCTCAGCCTGATGGGCGTTCTGCCCCCAATCGAAGCGACGCTGGTTTCATTGACAAAAGGCAATACGCCGATGACGCGTATGCGCGGACTTTTCGGTAAACGCAGTTTTCTGGCAACGCTAACCCTTGGCATTTTGTGGGGATTTCTTCCCTGTGGATTGGTCTTTGCGATGCTGGTGCTGGCCGCGCGGGTCGGGACACTCTGGGGCGGGGCGCTGACCATGTTGGCATTCGGCTTGGGGACGGTTCCCACCCTGCTTGGGTTTGGTCTTGCCGCGAATTTACTCAGTCCCAAACTACGCGGACGGCTGCAATCCATTGCGGCAATTCTATTGATGCTGTTTGCAGTTCAAACGGTTTTACGCGGACTGGCAGTTGCCAATGTTATTCCCTCATTTTCATACGGACAGGTGATGTTATGGTAGACACAATCAAATGCGATCATTGCGGCGCAGAAGGTAACGCAAAGTATGTAATCACAAAAGAATTTGACGGCAAAATCTTGAACTTTTGTTGTCGCGGCTGTTTACAGGTATATGAGTTACTGCACGAAGAGACTTCGGCTCAACAGCCCAACGCTGAAAACAAAACAAGTTAATAAAAGATAAGGGCGCGCTTCATTTCAACTGAAACGCGCCCATTTCATTTCAAACAGCGCTATGGGAGCAGTCTTTTCAAGACATAAAACGACCCCTGTCCAGCGGCGAGGCAAAAACAGGGGTCTGACTTAAACCGTCGGCAAAGACTGAGTAAGCTGCATTCATTCTATCCTACTTTTATGGATTATTGTAAACCACCAATTCCTCGTAGCCAGAATCATTTTCCAGTAATTCGCGTTTATAAATAACATCCTCAAACACAGCCAGAACAATTTCAGCGGTGGTGTAAATTTTACATCCCGAAACGAGATGCCCGCCAACCGTCACGCCGTCGCCATCAGAGATTGAGATGTGAATATGTGATCCGCGCATGGCAACTGTTCCCGTCATAGACACAATCTCGAAGTGGCCGTCATATTCAGTGTAATATTCACGGTTTGCAAGGCGCAGGGTGACATGCGTTAAACTCCCGACCGAGGAAAGCACACAGCCTGCTTCGATTTTTTTGTCCGCGACAAAAGTCTCGATGGCGTCAAACAAATCCTGGTTGGGTTTTAGGCGAAAGGTATATATTTTCATTTGAGCCTCATAATATGGTTACGCTAATTCTAATGCAAAAGGGGAGCGCTTAAGTTTGATTTGATCGTTTTGCGGGAGTGGCAAAGAAATCATTCACCACAGAGATCGCAGAGACTTTTAGAGGTCTTCCTCAGTGACCTCTAAAAGTCTCTGCGGTTAAATATTTTGGCAAGCCCACAAGAGTTTCCCCCAAACAAATCGCCGCTCAAGGAATACCTTGAGCGGCGATTTGTTTCTACTGATCGTCAAAAGTATAACAATCAAATAGAATTGGTTGTAATTTACAAAGTTGGCACTCTGTAAATTATGTGAGTGCCGAGGGGGAGATTTGGACTCCCGACCAAGGGCTTATGAGTCCCCAACACATGTATTTTCTTTTTTTATTTCTTTCTTACAGTGAATCCCCAATGGGATATCGTTGATACGCGCGCTGTACTATTTTCTACTATCGTGACCCCAGCCAACATAGGGGGACTGTAACGGGGATAAAAGCATAAATTGGCGTCTTGCTAAATTAGTTGGTTTGATTTATTATTCATTACATGAATAATAAATCAAACCAAGGCGCATATAGGGAACGCTGGCTCACTCCCCTGCTCCAAGATGCAATCAAAGATCATTCTGTCATTGTTCTTACGGGAGCTCGACAGGTTGGAAAAAGCACTCTCCTTTTTAATGCTGAACCTTTCCGTAGCTGGCGGTTTCACACTCTGGATGATTTTAATGTACAGGAACAGGCACGTTCAAACCCTGAATCTTTATGGGCTGGGACAAATCAAGTTATTTTGGATGAAGTCCAAAAGGCACCGGAACTTCTGCTCGCTGTCAAAAAAACTGTGGATCGGAACCCGGGGAAATATCAATTTGTATTATCCGGTTCCGCCAACCTGCTGTTGATGAAGCAAGTAAGTGAAAGCCTGGCAGGTCGCGCAATTTATTTTGTACTCGACCCTATGTCTGTTGGAGAAATGAACAATCAGCCTCACTCGGATATTTTAGTACGTGCCCTAAATGGCGAATTCCCTGAAGAAAGTTCATTGACTGCCGATCTTCCTGATCCAGCACAATCCATCCTGCGTGGATTTATGCCTCCGCTCCTCAGTTTGGATTCTCCGCAGGCTTGGACAAGGTGGTGGGAAGGATATGTGGCTACTTATCTTGAACGGGATCTTCGGCAGGTTGCTCAAATTGACGCGCTGTTGGATTTTCGCAGAGTAATGGAATTAGCAGCATTGCGCTCCGCTCAATTAATCAACCAGTCTGAGATTTCTCGGGACGCTGGTCTATCCCAACCAACTACTCATCGGTATCTGAATTTATTGGAGACCACCCACCTATTTGATCGTTTACCTGCCTATACGGCAAGCCATACCACTCGGCTATTGAAATCCCCAAAGGCATTTTTCAATGACCCTGCATTGGCGGTCTTCCTATCTGGTTATTTCGAACTAGAGGATCTTCGCAAAGCACGTGAATACGGCGCTTACTTTGAGACATTTATTTATCACCACTTGAGAATTCTGACACGTTTGGTGACCCCCTCCGCTCGTCTTTATTTTTGGCGCACTCTTGAAGGAAATGAAGTTGACTTTGTTATAGAATACGGAAGGCGATTGCTCGCTATTGAAGTAAAACTTACGAATAATCTTGGATACCGTGATACTGCTGGTCTTCGGTTATTCCTTGAAAAACATCCAAAAGCATCTGGTGGCTTGATCGTATATGGAGGAAAAGAGATCAAACGATTGGATG
>JAIFKY010000026.1 GCA_020049345.1 Anaerolinea sp. | reverse complement strand
GCAAAAATATACGCAAGCATTAATCCCAGCCAAAAGACCGGCATGGATACGCCGATATTTGCCCACATCATGGTGACTACATCCACCCATGAATTGTGGCGGACGGCAGAAATGACCCCCAATGGGATGCCAATAACAATGCTGACCAATAATGCCGCAAAACTTAACTCAACTGTGATGGGCAGACGTTCCATCAACAGTTCTGTGATGGGTTTGGAAAAACGGAAGGACGTTCCAAAATCGCCCTGTGCAATTTCACTGACATACACCCCAAACTGAACGATAATTGGCTTGTCCAAACCATGACGATGATTGAATTCATCGCAGACCACTTTGGTGGCTTTCTCGCCAAGCATCGCGCGGCATGGATCACCGGGGATTAGGCGAGCCAGCGCGAAAGTGGCGAATAAAATGCCAAATAATACCGGAATACTAAGAACGAGACGCCTGAGAATGTAAGTGGGCATGATAGTTTGGGGAGCCCCCCGTCAAGATACCTTAACGGGGGGCTGATAAAAAGACTTAAATTGAAATTACTGGGCCGGAGGAGCGTTCAGGAACGCGCCAAAGAGACCGCTCCAGTAGGAGAACGCGCCGGTGTTGCCGGTGTGAAGTGGGCTTGCCGCATCCCATTGAATGGAAAGGGAGGTGACCACATCGTTTGCATCGAGCGTGGAGCCATCAGAGAACTTGACGCCTGGGCGCAGTTTGAACGTCCATTCGGTCAGGTCGGCGCTGGCTTCGTAGGATTCAGCCAAAACGGGTTCAACGGCTGTGCCACCAACTTCGTAGCCAAGCAGGGACTGTGTCACCTGTTCGCAAGCGCGGAGTGATTCACCATCGGTTTCGTCAGCGCAGTAAAGCGAGATTGGTTCTGCATTCTGCATCCACACGAAGGAGTCGGTGCCATTGTTCATCTCAGCGAAGGATTCATTGCCAAGCGGGCTGGCATGAGCGCCAGTAACAGCAGCCTGGAACGCAACAGCGGAGCCACCATGAGCAACAGGGATCATCGGCACGTGAGTGCGGATGGCATCGTTGGCTGTGGTGTAGAAAGGTTTGCGATCAGCGTCAGAAGCCAACTGAGCGCCGCTTTCCAGCGCGCTGGTGATGTCTTCAAACTTATCGCCGAATTGCTTGGAAGCGCCGGCGCCGAAGTGGTAGCCGAGGAAGTTGGTCTGGTCAGGATAGTCTGCGCCCCAGCCCAGCATATAAATTCCTTCCAATTGTCCAGCATCTGCTGCCGCGAGGAAAGCTCCGGATTCCATCACTTCAATCTTGAGTGTGATGTTTAGGTTTTCTTTCAACTGAGCCTGGAGGTCCTGTGCCACAATGTTAGGATCGGGCAGGTACCCACGAACAACGTCGCGGTAGTTCAAGACGGTTTCGAAACCATCGGGGTAGCCGGCTTCAGCCAAAAGGGCTTTGGCGGCTGTGGCATCAAAGGCGTACCACTCATCACCTACGCAAGCGTTGGGGATGGAGCAGGGGGTGAAGTGAGAAGCAACCTCGGAACCAGCGGGGTAGAAATTATCTACGATGCGCTGGCGATCGATACCCTGGGCAATTGCCTGGCGTACTTTTTCGTTAGCCAAAGGATTCTTGGTGTTGTCAAAGCCTTCAACCTGGGGGTTGTTGTTGAAACCAATGTACATGATATTGAGGGCTGGGCGGTTGAGCAAAGCCAGATTTGAATCGCCTTCAACGGTGGCAAAATCATCGGGACCAACATTGTCAATACCGTCAACTGTGCCAGATTGGAGTTCGAGTAAGCGTTGGGCCGACTCTGCGCTCCATTTGAAGACCAGGGTTTCTGCGCCCTTGTTTTCGCCCCAATAATTGGGGTTGGCTTTTAAGACCAGTTGATCGCCGCGGACCCAAGAGTCAACCATGTAAGGTCCGGTGCCGATGGGTTTCTCGAGCAAATCGCCATTGCCGCCAGTGGATTCAAGGTATTCAGAGGGCTGAACCGCAAAGGATGTGAAAGCGATCTTCGAGGGGAAGGCAGGATCAGGCACGCAGAGTGTGATCTTGACGGTGGTTTCATCAACCGCTTCAATGGATTTGAATTCGCCGCCGTATTCGCAATCAGGCGCTTCAACCATCATGCCTTCGTAAGCAGCCATAGGGGCTTCGGTTGCAACAGCAGGGGCTTCAGTAGCAACAGCGGGGGCTTCGGTAGCAACTGCGGGGGCTTCAGTAGCCGCACCGCCGCCGCAGGCAGCAAGCATCATGCTCGCGAGCACTACAAGCGAAAGTAGAACAGAAAGGTTTCGTTTCACGTTTCTCCTCCTTAGAGAAAAATGTGGGTTATGAGATTGAGGAAATTTTTCTCCTCAAACCTCTCGACAAGCGCGAATTATACAACAAAAACCTGTCAAAACTGTTAGGGGCGTATACCCTGCGAATGCCATAGTCCGGCGATTTTCTCCCCGCACTTTGGACATTTTCCTTCACTCGTGATTTTATACTTTTGGATAAGGTATCCGCTGCGGGTCACAAGCGGATAGTTGCAGCGTGGACAACTGGTTGTTTCATACTCCCCGACATTGCCCGGTAAATTGCCGGCGTACACATATCTCAGCCCCGCCTCGCGCCCAATTTCCGCCGCGCGGATTAAGGTCTGCGAGTTGGTGTTGTCTGGCGCGATCATCTTGTAATCTTTATGAAAAGCCGTCACATGCCAGGGAATATCGGGAGATAGCCCCGCTAGAAACCGCGCCGCATCCCATAACTCTTCATTAGAGTCATTGAAGCCGGGAATTACCAGCGTCACAACCTCCACCCATAAACCCAAATCGCGCGCGCGTTTGATTCCGTCCAGCGTGTTTTGCAATGTTCCGCCCAGTGTGCGGTATTTTTTCTCGCTCATACATTTCAAGTCAATCTTGTACGCATCGAGATACGGGCGCAAATAATCCATTACTTCGGGCGTGTTATTTCCATTGGATACGTAGGCGCACATCAACCCCGCCTGCTTTGCTTCTTTGAAAATTGCCGCCGCCCATTCGCTGGTAATTAACGGCTCATTATATGAAGAAACAACCACAGAAGCCTTTGTTCGGCGCGCATGTTTGATAATCTCTTCGGGAGTGATCTTCCTGACAAATTGTGCCGCTATATCCGAGGCAGGGTCGCGCAGGGCTTGGGATGTGAGCCAGTTCTGGCAAAAGCCACAGTGATAATCACATCCCAACATGCCAAACGTCAGCGCGGTTGCGCCGGGGAGAACATGCGAAAATGGTTTTTTCTCAATCGGGTCATTTTGCAATGCCGCCACATAACCAAATGGCACACGCAACTTTCCGCCCTCATTAAATCTCACCTGACATATTCCCCGCTTACCCTCGCGGATTAAACAACGATGCCCGCAGGCATGGCAGCGCACTTCGCCGTCTGCGAGCGATTCGTGCAGTTCGCCTTCAACTGTCAAATCATCCAATAGGTTCGCCAGTGAACTCATTGCGACTCCAGTCCTGTTTCAAACGTGACCTACTATAATATGTCCATGTTAACTGTCGTTATTCAAGCCGGCGGGCAATCATCCCGCATGGGTGAAGATAAAGCCTTGAAATCTTTTCTTGGGCGTCCGCTCATTCAACGTGTGATTGACAGAATGACGCCGATTGCAGATGAAATCATCGTGACGACGAATCGTCCTGCTGATTATGAATTTCTGAATTTGTGCCTCGTCCCTGATCTGAAGCCTGGGCGTGGCGCGTTGGGCGGACTCTACACTGCCATTGCATCGGCGGCTTTTCCGCTGGTGGCGGTGGTGGCTTGCGATATGCCCTTCGCCAGTCCAATGCTTTTCGAAGGCGCGCTCAGCCTCATTGTTAAGGAAGATGCGGATGTTGTCATCGCCAAAACGGATGAAGGCTATGAACCGCTCCATGCATTATATCGCCGCGAGACCTGTCTTTCTGCAATCGAAGCCGCAATTTCAGCCGATCAGTGGAAGGTTATCTCGTGGTTTCCGCAGGTAAAAGTGCGGACGTTTACACTTGATGAAGTTAAATTGTTTGATCCTTCAGGTTTATGCTTTTGGAATTTGAATACACCCGAAGAATTTGTTGATGCTGAACAACGCGCCAGATTGACTACCTAACTATCAACACCGGACACGGCGCATGAGCCACAACTTTTTGACTGGTGCTCCCGAGTAACAAGCCGACCAGTGTGCCATGTCCGCGCGAGCCGATGACAATTACATCGCTCTTGCGCGTGGTGGCTACGTCAATAATGGCTTCAGCGGGCGAGCCTTCAATAAACTCGGTATGAATTTCACAGGGAACATTTCCCACGACATCGATTGCTTTTTGCATGATGGCTTTTGCTTCTTCCATGCGCGCGTCAATGGCGATTTGCATGTTTGGTTCGCCGAGATAGGGGGGGATCAAATCATAGGCTACCAGAATGCGAAATTCTTTTGCATTTACAGTGCGCGCCAGATCGGCGGCTGTGCGGGCGGCATGAAAGGCGTGTTCTGAACCATCTACGGCTAACAAGACTTTTTCAAACATGGCATCTCCTTTTGTGTGGGGTACAATCTCAGTATACAACCACTCTGTCTAATTTTCATTAAAGGAGTTTTTTCATGTCACTTAATCTTGATTTGATCCGACAACAATTTCCAGCGCTTAATCGTCCGGCGATTTTCTTTGACAACCCCGGTGGCACGCAAATTGCAAAGCCATCCCTTGATCGCGTTTCAAAATATTTAATCGAATCCAATGCCAATCACGAGGGAGTCTTTGCAACCAGCATTGCCTCAGATGCCGTGTTGGATGATGCCCACCGCGCCATGGCAGATTTTTACAACGCCTCATCTCCTGATGAAATTGTTTTTGGAAATAACATGACCACCCTTACGCTGCACATCAGCCGTTCCATTTCGCGCGAATGGAACGAAGGCGATGAGATCGTCGTCACGCGGCTTGACCATGACGCCAATGTGACTCCCTGGGTGTTGGCGGCGCAGGATCGCGGCGTAAAAATCAATTGGGTGAATTTTGACGTGGAGGAAGGCACTCTGAATTTGGATGACCTGCAAAAAGCGCTGGATCGAAAACCGCGCCTGCTGGCGGTGGGATATGCCTCCAATTCCCTTGGCACGATCAACCCTGTGAAAAAAATGATCGAGATGGCGCACGCGGCTGGCACACTGGTTTATGTGGACGCCGTCCAATATGCTCCGCATGGCGCGATTGATGTGCAAAAGTTGGATTGCGATTTTCTAATTTCCTCTGCTTATAAATTCTTCGGCACACATGCCGGTATCCTTTATGGCAAGCGCGAATTGCTGGAAAATTTATTCGCCTACAAAGTGCGTCCGGCAACCAATAAACTTCCCGGTAAATTTGAAACAGGCACGCAAAACCACGAGGGCATTGCTGGTGTGCTTGGCGCAGTCGAATACTTTGAATGGGTGGGGCGTGAGTTTGGCGGTGAGTATGCCGAGGGATTGCGCGAATATTCAGGACGCGCGCTTGACCTGAAAAAAGCCATGACCGCCATCCGCGCTTATGAGTTTGAATTGAACCGCGCCCTGCTTTCCACCCTGCAAGCGGTTCCCGGAATAACGATATTTGGTCTCACCGATCCGCGCCGTTTGGATGACCGCGTGGCGACGTTTTCCTTCCGCATGCATAATCAACACCCGCATGATGTAGCACAAAAACTGGCGGATGCCGGCATTTACGTTTGGGATGGAAATTATTATGCGCTAAATGTCACGGAACGGCTTGGTTTGGAAGATCAAGGCGGCATGGTACGGGTTGGCGCGGCACACTACAACACGCTGGATGAGATTGCGCGTTTGGGCGAAGTGTTGCAAAATATTGCAAAATAATTTGCAGGAGTATCCATGAAAAATGTTTTAGTCACTGGCGGAGCAGGGTTTATCGGCTCCAATTTTGTCCGCTATTTGCTGGAAGTTGATCAACAGGTTCAAATTGTAAATTTGGATGCGTTGACGTATGCCGGTAGTCTTGAGAATCTCAAAGACTTACCCGACGCTGATCGCCACACTTTTGTTCAGGGCGATATTTGCGACCGCGATCTGGTGCGCGCTTTGCTTCAAAAGCATCAGATTGACACCATTGTTCACTTTGCCGCCGAATCGCATGTAGATCGATCGATCCTCAGTCCTGAACCTTTCATTCAAGCCAACGTGATCGGCACGTTCACCCTGCTCGAGTCGGCGCGACAATATTGGATGGTGGAAAAATCCATGCCAATTGAGCAGGTTCGCTTTCACCACGTCTCAACCGATGAGGTGTACGGGACGCTCAGTCCCGAAGACCCCGCCTTCTCTGAGACGACACCCTACGCGCCCAATTCTCCGTATGCGGCTTCCAAGGCATCCAGCGATCATCTGGCGCGTTCATACAACCACACCTATCAACTGCCGGTAACCATCTCAAACTGCTCAAATAATTATGGACCGCGCCAGTTCCCTGAAAAATTAATCCCCCTCATTATTTTGAACGCGCTGACAGGAAAGCCTTTGCCAGTTTATGGCGACGGTCAACAGATTCGTGACTGGTTGTACGTGACCGATCATTGCGAGGCGATTCACTTAATTTTGACGCAGGGCAAATCTGGTGAGACATACAACATTGGCGGCAATAATCAACCTGCCAACTTAACCATCGTTGAGACGGTCTGTGATTTGTTGGATGAATTGCAGCCTCAAACTGATCCGCATCGCAATTTGATCAAATTTGTAACCGACCGTCCGGGTCATGATCGCCGCTACGCCATGAACATTTCGAAAATTGAAAACGAATTAGGCTGGAAGCCGCGCCACAATTTATCTGACGGTCTGCTGGATACGGCGCAGTGGATTCTTGCCAACCCCAGTTGGGTTGCCGCGATTCAAAAACAACGTGAATATCAAACCTGGTTAACGAAAAATTACGAGACACGGGAGAAGTCATCATGAAAGGAATCATTCTGGCTGGCGGACGCGGCACGCGCCTGCACCCGCTGACCTTGTCGGCGAGTAAACAACTTTTACCGGTGTACGATAAGCCGATGATTTATTATCCGCTTTCGATGCTGATGTTGGCGGACATCCGCGAGATTTTGATCATCAGCACGCCCGAAGATTTGCCGACCTTCCGCCGCCTGCTGGGCGATGGGCTTCAGTGGGGGCTGAGATTGAACTACCTCGAGCAGGATCAACCTCGGGGGCTGGCAGATGCGTTTCGCGTCGGCGCGGAATTTATCGC
Source organism: Anaerolinea sp. (assembly GCA_020049345.1). GTDB lineage: Bacteria > Chloroflexota > Anaerolineae > Anaerolineales > Villigracilaceae > Villigracilis. The sequence continues at coordinate 739 of JAIFKY010000026.1, read as the reverse complement.
AGGCGAGCCATCCTGCTTAATTCTGGGCGATAACATCTTCTTCGGCAGTCATCTATCTGATATATTGCGCCGCTCCGCCACGTTGACAGAAGGCGCGCGCATCTTTGCCTACCCGGTGCGTGATCCTGAACGATATGGCGTGGTGGAGTTTGACAGCGAAGGCAAAGTGTTGAGTCTGGAAGAAAAACCCGCCAAGCCCAAATCAAACCATGCGGTACCCGGCATTTATTTTTACGATTCGAGCGTGGTTGAACTGGCGGCAAATATGAAACCATCCAGCCGCGGCGAACTTGAGATCACAGATTTGAACCGCCTGTACCTTGAACGTGGAAGTCTGCGCGTGGAAGAACTTGGGCGCGGCATCGCCTGGCTGGATGCAGGCACGCACGAGGCGCTTTTGCAATCTGCAAATTTCGTGCAGGCTGTACAGGAACGCCAAGGATTGATGATCTCCTGCCCGGAAGAGATTGCGTATCGCCGGGGTTTCATTGACAGGCAGCAGTTGTTGAATCTGGCGGAAAAATTAAAGAGCAATGCCTACGGTCAATATTTAAGTCAGATTGCAAATGAGCGGGAATGAAGCAAATGACCTTACAATCGCATTTCATAGGATAAATGGCTTACTCTCTTCCCTAAAAAATGACTTATAATGGTGTTGTAAAGTATTGACACAAACGTTGAGATGGTGGTAATGCCGCTTTATCAATGAGAAATCTCGTCATAGAAGACAGCAGAGACC
>JAIFKY010000164.1 GCA_020049345.1 Anaerolinea sp. | reverse complement strand
GTCAAAGAAGCCAAAGGCGCGCACTTCACCGATGTGGATGGCAACTCGTACCTTGACCTCTGCCTCGGCGACACAGGCGCAATGACGGGACACGCGCCCGAAGCCACAATCAAAGCCATCACCGAGCAAATCCAAAAAGGCATCACGCTCATGCTGCCTTATGAAGATGTGCTCGAAGTTGGCGAAGAACTGCAACGCCGCTTCAAACTTCCGTACTGGCAGTTCACCCTGACCGCCACCGACGCCAACCGCCATGTTCTACGCATGGCGCGCATGATCACCGAGCGTCCCAAAGTTTTGGTTTTCAACTATTGTTATCACGGCACAGTGGACGAAACCTTCATCACGCTCGACGAAGAAGGCACGCCCATGTCTCGCGCCAACAACATGGGACCGCAGATCAATCCGCTGGAAACGACCAAGGTGATCGAGTTCAACGACATTGCCGCGCTCGAAACCGCACTCTCTGCGCGTGACGTTGCCGCCGTGCTTGCCGAACCCGTCATGACCAACATTGGCATCATCCACCCCAACCCAGGTTATCTCGATGCCCTGCGTCAGATCACGCGCAAATACGGAACGTATTTGATCATTGACGAGACGCACACCATCTGCACGGGACCAGGCGGATATACCGCCGCTCACGCCCTCGAACCTGATTTCCTAACCCTCGGCAAGCCCCTCGCTGGTGGTGTTCCCGCCGCGATTTACGGCTTCACTGAAGAAGTGGCGCAAGCCTTCCAGGACAGGCTTGTCCTCGAAGATTCAGATGTGGGCGGCATCGGCGGCACCTTGGCCGGCAACGCCTTATCCATTGCGGCGATGAAAGCCACGCTGAAACACGTTCTCACCGATGAGTTTTATGTTAAAGCCTTCGCGCTTCAAGAACAATTCACAGCAGGCGTGGAAGGCGTGATCAAAGAATTTGACCTGCCGTGGATTGTCAAACGACTTGGCAATCGCTCTGAATATTGGTTCCGTCCCACCCCGCCTAAAAATGGCGGCGAAGCGGCAGCAGCCATCGATCACGAACTCGACCGCTACATGCACCTCTTTGCCCTCAATCGCGGCATCTTGATGACTCCCTTCCACAACATGGCGCTCATCTCACCCGAAACCACGCAGGCTGATGTGGATTACCACACGAAGGTGTTCAGGGAAGCGGTAGTTTCGTTGTTTCAATGATATTGTCGAAAGTCAAAAGTCGAAGGTCAAGAGACTTTTGACTTTCGACTTTTGACTCACTTGGAGAAATTTATGGCAGATTACAACCCTCAAATTTGGCGCATCAACGCCCGCGCACAGGAATTGAAGCGCGAACCCATCCCTGAAACCTGGGTGCGTCTCGGCGGGCGCGGACTGCTCACGCGGATTATGCTCGATGAAGTGGACGCGAAGTGTGATCCGCTTGGGGCGGAAAACAAACTAATTTTTGCGCCAGGCTTGTTGGTGGGGCACATGCTTTCCTCCACAGATAGAATTTCCATCGGCGGCAAATCTCCGCTGACGGGCGGCATCAAAGAAGCCAACGCAGGCGGACGGACAGGTTTACACATGGCGCAGATGGGGATGAAGGCGTTGATTATTGAAGATCAGCCAAAAGAATCTGGCTATTGGGTTTTGTATCTTTCGTTGAACGGCGCAACATGGAACAAGGCAGATGATCTGGCCGGGCTTGGCGTGTATGAAACTTCCGCAAGGCTGGTTGAAAAATATGGCGATAAAGTTGCCATTGCGCTAATCGGTCCTGGCGGCGAAATGCAGATGAAATCTGCGGGTATTCAAAATTTAGACAAGGATAAAATTCCATCACGCATTGCCGCTCGCGGCGGACTCGGCGCGGTGATGGGATCGAAGGGCTTAAAAGCCATCGTGTTTGATCATGCTGGAGGGCAGAAACCAGCCATCGCTGATTCTGAATCGTTCAAAATTGCGCAAAAGGATTACACCCAATCCGTCATGAATCATCCGCAATCGCAAACGTACCGAGATTACGGTACGAATGCAATGCCGCAGATGACGCAGAGTTTTGCCGCGCTGCCAACGCATAATTTTTCGCGCGGAACTTTCGACAATGTGGAAAAAATAAGCGGTGAGACCATGCGCGAATTTATGTTGACGCGCGGTAAACCCTCTGACCCTTCGCACGCTTGCATGGCAGGCTGTACGATCAAATGCTCAAATGTTTTTGGCGGGGAAGATGGCAAGGTGATTGTCTCGCCGCTTGAATATGAAACGATTGGGTTGATGGGTACAAACCTGGATATTGACTCGCTGGATGTCATTGGACGTTTGAATTGGCACGTGAATGATCTTGGTTTGGACTCAATTGAAGTTGGCGCGGCGCTGGGCGTTGCCGCCGAAGCAGGCCTGATGCGCTGGGGCAATGGTGACGATGCAATGAAGTTAATTGAGGAGATTCGCAGCGGCACAAAACTTGGGCGCAAACTCGGCGATGGCGCGGCGGACATGGGCGACGAATACAATATTATCCATGTGCCTTGTGTCAAACGGCAGGCGATGTCTGCCTACGAGCCGCGCTCGATTAAGGGGACGGGCATCACGTACGCCACCACGCCGCAAGGCGCCGACCACACCTGTGGGCTGACCATCCGCGCACAGGTCAATCACCTTGACCCGACCCAACAAAGGGAAGCCTCGCGCAATGCTCAATTAAATATGGCTGGCTATGACACGATTGGCGCGTGTATCTTTGCCGGCTTTGGCTACGCCGCCACGCCTGATGGTGTGGTGAAACGCCTGCTCAAAGCGCGTTATGGGTGGAATGACCTGCCCGACAATATTTTGCAGGAACTCGGCAGGCAGACTCTCAAAATGGAGCGCGAGTTCAACAAACGCGCGGGGTTCACCGCCAAAGATGATCGCATCCCTGAGTGGATGACAAAAGAAGCCATCCCCGAAAACGGCTCGGTCTTTGATGTGAGCGACGAAGTGTTGGATCACATCTTTGACGGGATTGAATAAAATAAGTCACCTTACGCACCTAAAGCGTGATTCCCTGAGCGGAAAGGGTCTCTACCTTGAAATAAGAGGTTCTTCGCTGCGCTCAGAACGACACTGCGTAAGGTGAGTAAAATAATACAAAAACCTCCGAGTTCTTTAAGAACTTGGAGGTTTGTTTTGCGCTTTTTGAGCCACCTGTGGGAGACGAACCCACGACCTGATAATTACGAATTATCTGCTCTACCAACTGAGCTAAGGTGGCTTGTTATTTTTACAGCGGCGGGATTATAAAGGATTAAAACTAAACTCGCAAGTTTTTAGGATTACACGTTGTCTGTGTTTTGGGAGACTTAAAAAACATGCTTCGGATTGCAATGCTTTCTTATCATACCTGTCCGCTGGCAACTTTGGGCGGCAAGGACACAGGCGGAATGAATGTCTATGTCCGCGATTTGACGCGCGAGTTGGGGCGGCTGGGGATTCATGTAGATGTGTTCACCCGTTCACAAGATGAGCATGTGCCGCACGTTATCCACGAGTTGGGGTTTGGCAACCGTGTAGTGCATGTGCCGGCAGGACCCGAAACGCCCAAAGCCAAAAGTGAACTGGCAAATTACATCCCTGAGTTTGCCGAGGGTATTAAACAGTTTGCCGCGGAAAAGGGCATCACGTATGATGTGATCCACAGCCATTATTGGATGTCTGGGCTGGCGGCGGAAATCCTCAGCGACGCCTGGGGCGGCACGCCCATCGTACACATGTTCCATACGTTGGGCGAAATGAAAAATCGCGTAGCGCGCGCAGAAAGCGAACGCGCGGGCCTGGATCGACTCAATGGGGAGAGGCAAGTCCTCCGTCGCGTAGACCGTGTCATCGTCGCCACTTTGGCCGAGCAAACACAGTTGCGGTTTCTCTATCGCGCCAATGAACGCAAAATGGTCATCATCCCGCCGGGCGTGGATACGAGCCATTTTTATCCCATCCCGTCGGATGAGGCAAAACAATTTATTGGGCTAAAGTCTGAAGACCGCATGGTTCTTTTTGTGGGACGCATTGAACCCTTGAAGGGCGTGGACACTTTGATCCATGCCATGTCTTGTTTGGACTTGCAGGGTTTACACCGCCCTGTGCATCTGGCAATTATCGGCGGCGAGCCAGATGCGCTTCCTGAAAATATGTCCGATGAAATGACCCGCCTGCAAAACCTGTGCGATGACTTGTGCGTGGGCGGCATGGTTCTTTTTCTCGGCAAACGCGGACAAGATACCCTGCCCTATTATTATTCCGCGGCAGAGGTGCTGGTGATGCCTTCGTTGTACGAGTCCTTCGGCATGGTTGCGCTCGAAGCCATGGCGTGCGGCACGCCCGTCATCGCTTCAGAAGTGGGCGGGCTTGGCTATTTGGTGCAGGATGGGGTAACCGGATATACAATCCCCGACAGCGATCCCGAAGCCTTGTGCGATAAATTATCGGGACTATTGAAAGACGCGCATCTGCGCGAAACGATGGGGCTGGGCGCTGCTCAATATGCATTGGACTACGCCTGGGGAAAAATCGCCGCGCAAATGCTGGATGTGTATATGGGCTTGGTGGGGAAGGAAGGCTGACATTCGCCCCAAAATATAGAGAAGAAAAAAATCTGTGTAAATTGGCGAAATTAGCTGCAAGGGCTTTCGTATGGTGGCAACTAAAAAAGGTTCAAAGATGAAAAATTACATCTTTGAACCTTTTTGTTTAATTTCTGGTGAAATCTTGTTAAAGAAAATACATTAAGGTTGGTTGGTAAAACTAACGAACTTGCCTGCTGTTGGGTCTAATGCCACGCCTTCCAGATCAACAGTAGCAACGATTTCGAAAACTTGCGGCGTATTCGATGAAGCTGAAATCTCCAGCGTCCCGCCAAACAAACCAAAGGATACCTTGTCTCCCAGATCCACGGACAGCGTAAAAGGAACTGTGCGTGACTCATCTTTTTTGATCTCAAAGGATTCGTTCAGCACGACAGATTGAATCTCCCTTCTTTGCTCACGCTGCTCATTACCGGTTCTAATGGTGGTTTTTTCGACCAGACTAACTTTTATGGATTTCACTTTCTGATCGCTCTGGGCGGTTACAGTTACCTTGCCTTCAACTTCTTTGGAGTTTTTGGAAATGTACGTGGGAACATCCAGTTCAACCTTTGCTGTTCCTATACCAAGGCCTTGCTTTAGTTTCTTGAAAAATGACATTTGTTTTCTCCATGTATATAAATTTTGGATTGCAAAGCGCGTTGAACGGCTTGCAATAAAAGATTGTGGGCAGGCGAGGAATTCTGCTTGGCGGGCAGTATAAACGCGAATCCAGAAAAATGGTGGAAATTTCACATTTATTCAACGCGCTATGCTAGATGTGACCTTGGAGACCCAACGCTGATATTATAAATATAAGATAATGCAAAATGCATAATTTATTGTCTTTGATTTCTGCTCTTTCGGGGGCTTAGCCCCCGAAAAGCCGAAGGTGTATCTAAGACTTTCACCGATTACTTAGCGTAATTTATTGTCTTTGATTGAAAAAAACTTCAAGCATTTCATTTACCAATTCAGGCTGTTCATACATCGGCATGTGACCTGCATTCTCAATTAACCAAAATTGGTCGGGGGTAAGCCACTCAGCGATGACCTTCGCCCACCTTGTTGCCAAAGTTCGATTCTGTGCTCCCCAGCCCAACAATACTGGTGAAAAGTGAGCAGGTTTTTGCTGAGGCTGGCTGAAAATATTAAAACTATCCAATCCCATCACCAGCCAGTACAGGGATGCCCTCAACTTTGGGTCGAGGCGTTGTTGTTCGATGAATTGGCTAAGCATTGGATGTAAATTCGGTTCGCTGTCTGCATAAATCAAACGTGTGTTTAGGTGTTGTAAGTCAGGGTGACTCGTGGCATTAATCATACATTGGTGGAATGCTTTTCCTAAAACAGTGTTGGGACGTAAAGTTGCCCAAAATTGTAAATATGGGTTGAGCATGGGGATACCGCCGCAAACATTGAATAGCGCAAGCGCCGTCACTTTTTCGGGCTGATGTAAGGCGTACTTAAGCGCAATCGAAGAACCGATGCAATTTCCCACTAAAATGGGTTTGGGACAATCCAGGATTTTGAGTAACTCTGATAAGCCTTGTACATAAGTATTTAGGATAAGCGGCTCGGAAGACCGATGTGAACGCCCAAAACCAGGCAGGTCGGGGGCGATTACGCGGTATTTGGTGGAAAAATGCTGAAGTTGATGCGCCCAATTCCATAGCGTTCCACCGCCATTGTGCAAAAACACAATGGGTATCCCTGCGCCCTTATCAAATACATTCCAAGTCCCGCCATTTATTTCAAGTTGAACTTGATGTTTTTCGAGCAATCCTATGGGCGAAATCATGCCATTTGTATGCATTATTTTATTTATTACCTAACGCGCTAAGGGTTTGCGTTACTGGGCGCTGGGGCGGGCGTGGACTCTGCTTGGGAGCAGGAAAACCTTATGAGACTGTTTGATAATGCCGCTTTTTTGACCACAAAGGCACGAAGTCTCAAAGACTCGAAGGAAAAAACTTTGTGGCTTGGTGACTTCGGGTGAAGTTATTAAACAGTCTCTAAGCCAGAAAAATGCTTTTAAATCGCGCAGAATTTCCTGCATCCAGTACATGCTTTATTAGATTATTTTTAATAACTTCACAGCGTTTTATTATGGGTTGATTACCGTGTGAATTGTGGTTATTTCTCCGGCTTTGTAATCGGCAATACCATCATTTATAGGATTAAGAATTATTACTTTTGTTGTTATTTCTGTTGTTTCAGGCGGCCAACCATACATGACAATATTATATGCGTAACAGTACAACCCCTTGGAAGTTTTGTAGTAACTTGATAAGGCTGTATCCAAATTTACTGATTGACCATTCACCTGTAATTCAAAATTTATACTTTTTAAATTCTGGGTCAAAATATTACTATCTTTAGCGCACCAGCCATGAAACCACATCAGATGTCTATTTGGGTCAATGAGATGAATCGTATAATTTCGTGTCCCCCCAACTGGGTTTTCAGTTGAATATTTTTCACTGGCAGCATGTCCAAGTGTTTCAACCTGTTCGTTTATAGCGTTTTGAGTTTCTTCGATGCTGCCTAGAACTGGACTATTGGGAAATGGTCTGGAGCCTCCCGAATTGATTACAGTATAAACTCGAGACAATTCACCCGGCAGGTAATCTCTAGCGCCATTATTTATAGGTTCAGTAATTATTGTTTTTGATGTCAGCGTTGTAGTTCCAGACGGCCAATCGTGTGCCACTATGATGTACATGGTGCATAAATTTCCAGCAGTATGAAAAGAGGCGGATTTGTCGATTTTGAAAACTTGGCTTAGATCCACCTTTTGCCCATTTACGCTCATCTCAAATTGTATTTTCTCTAAATTCTGATCCAGAGTTTCACTTCCTGAGGCACACCATCCTGTAGCCCATGCTAGCGGCCTCAGGCTGGATTTAACATGGATTGTAAAATTTTGATTCTCACCAAAATACATATCTATCTCATTTTGGTTTTCTGGCAAAAAGTTTTCTGCCTGATCTTCAAGAAAGGTTACTTGAAAACCCTCGAAAATTTGCCTGGTATCATTTTGGCTTTTTAGAATTAGCCCGCCAGGCAGTGGGGTTGAGTTGGGTGATAACAAGCCTTGAGGAGTAGCGCTCATTTCTGTTGGCAGAGCAGTCTCTGTCGTCCCTGCCGGATGTGGTGCATTTAGAGCGGGGTTTGTAATAGTATTACAGGCCAAAGTAAATACGAATATCATGATTAATAAAAAAAAGGTTGTTGATTTAATACGATAGATAATCATGCTTATTCTCCTTGCTTTTACGGGATATACCTAATCCAATGATTCCTCTAATAGTTGAAATGAATGTATTAACCTACCCAATGGTTTGTGTTTGCGGATCATGGCAGGCTGGCGTGGGCAGGAAAACCAAAAGCCAGAAAAATGGTGAAAATTTCACTCATTCAGAGT
>JAIFKY010000199.1 GCA_020049345.1 Anaerolinea sp. | reverse complement strand
TTCAAACGGGATGATCGCCCACGCAGACTGATTCCACGCTGTGTCCAACAACTGATCCGATGCAACGACGCTGACTGCGCCCGAAGCGGGTTCGCCCCAAAGGGCAGTCATCGCCCCCAAGGTGGATTCTGCCAATAGAATCGCATGACCAGCCAGCGGTGCGGCGGGAGCGCCTTTCCAAGTCGAGAGCAAATCCGCGGAAGCCACATCATCTGTCAACGTTGGGAACGGCGCGACGAGGGCGTAAATCCACATTGAGCCTGAAGCGGAAATATCCAGTTTGCTTGTGGCAAGCGCAGGATCGGCGGTAACTGGAATACTCCATGATTTTGTGATTTCAAAAAGTTCCGCTGGAATGGCGGGGCTGACCCACAATGCCTCTGGCACGGGCGTATTTGTAACCGTGGGAAGCGCGGACGGCAAAGGCGCTGGCGTGACAGTAGGCATTTCAGTGGCGGGGACACAGGCTGCAAGAATTGCAATGCAGAAAAAAACAACAAGGAATTTTTTCATCGGCTTATTTTGCCACATTTCACGCAACCCGAAATATAAAAGGACAAAGTCCGCGCCCGCCGCTTTCGTTTTTTGCTGATTGTAAAACGGGTCGCCCAAGGGATTTTTCCAGCAAGGCAACATCCATTTTACATAATTCAGGGTGAGCATCAATCACTTTTGCGTACGGGCATCTTCCCAGAAGCACGCGCGGACCTTCCGCGCCAGCCTCCCAATGCGCCTGATAATGCATCTCATTTAATTTTTCAATAAGCAACGCCAGGCGTTTGGGAATCGGCAAATTGTTAAATTGCGCCAAATCCAACAGGCGGCTTGCCAGATTTTCAATTTTCAACCCTTGCGCCGCGCCTTGCCGAAGGGTTGCGCCGGCTTCCGTCAACAGCGCATCAGCCAATGCCGCAATATTATCTCCCAGCGCAGATTGGGATAGGGAATATATTTTCTCAGGTCTGCCGCGCCCGCCGCGCTGATTAACGGAACTCACTTCAAGGCGTCCATCTGAAACTAAAATTCCCAAGTGGTGGCGCACATTCGGCGCAGACATGTTCAAGGCGCGCGCAATCTCACGCGCCGAAGCGGCACGAGTCTTTTTCAGGTGAACGAGGATTTTTTGACGGACGGTTATCATTGGTAGCCTATGTTGGTCTAAATTGTAGATTTGTCATCCAAGCAGTGTGATTATACTCACTTCTTTATTTTTGCAAATATTTATCTGCATAATTCTGTTGACTTATACCCCTCACCTGCTATAATCCAACAAGTTAGCGATTCAATTAATTACCAATTACCAATGACTCTTACTTGGGACTCCACCTACGCCATTGCCTTAGAATTACGCCGCCAACATACTGAAATCAACATCGAAGAAGTATCCCTGCAACAGATTTACCAATGGACGATCCAACTTAATGAATTTGAGGATGACCTCGCCCTTGTAAACGATGACATCCTTTACGCAATCTACCAAGACTGGTTCGAGGAGAACATTCATGGAAAATGAAAGATTAAGTTTGCCCAACTACAACATACCAGAAGATCTGAAAGACGTTGTAGCCATTACCACGCTTGACCGCCTGTACAACTGGGGTCGGCGTTCATCTTTATGGCCGCTTACATTTGGTCTGGCTTGTTGCGCAATCGAAATGATCGCGGCGCAAATGGCCCGTTATGACATGTCACGTTTCGGCATGGAAGTCATGCGCCCCACCCCGCGTCAGGCAGATATGATTTTGATTTCAGGCACAGTGACAAAGAAAATGTTGCCCGTCATCATCCGCTTGTATAACCAAATGCCTGAGCCGAAATATGTTGTAGCCATGGGCGCCTGCGCTTCAGGCGGCGGACCTTTCAAGGAAGGTTACAACGTGGTCGCGGGCATTGACAAGTTTTTGCCCGTTGATGTGTACATTCCTGGCTGCCCGCCCACCCCACAGGCTTTGATTGCGGGTTTGATCAAATTACAGGAAAAGATCGACAAAGATTCCCTCAAGAAAGTCCGCTGGTACAACAAAGAAAAGAAAGACGGCAACTATGTGCCGATGCCCATTCTCGGACCCGATTTAATCGATGTGCGCCGTAACGCTGAAATCCGCGACATTGCCGCCGCAAAGACAACACAGGAGAGCGCATAATGGCGACCCCGACCCTGACTCAAACTGTAGATTTGGTTGCCCGATTCCCAGGCAAAGTCACCGCTGATGAACGCCCGGGCTATTCAGGCTTTATCGTCACCAAGGAAAGTCTGATCGAAGTGGCAACCGCTGTCCGCGATGAATTCGGCTTTGACTTACTCTCCTCTCTAACCGGTGTGGACTATCTCGCCGAAAACAAAATGGAAGTAGTCTACAACGCCTACAAGACAACCGGCGGCGCTGGTTTGGAATTCAAAGTACAGGTCGAGCGCGTTGACCCAATTGAAGTCCCCTCGCTGACCGGTATTTGGCGCGGCGCGGAATATCAGGAACGCGAAGTGTGGGATCTGTACGGAATTAAATTCACAGATCACCCTGACATGCGCCGCATCCTAATGTGGGAAGGTTTTGAAGGTCATCCACTCCGCAAGGATTGGAAGGAAGCATTCTACGAAGAAGAGATAAAGCCTTACAAGAGCCGCTGGCCCGAAGGCAAACACACCTTCGCAGAAGACCGAAATCCCTTCCACGATAACCTCAACCTGCCCAAAGACTTCGACCCTGAAAAATATGTGGTTGACAAGGAAGAAGACCTTTACGCATCCCTTGAACGCCACACCATGAAAGACGAAGAGGGCAAGATGAAGACCGACAGCGTTGTTGTCAACCTCGGACCTCATCACCCATCCACTCACGGCGTGTTACGCGTGGCAGTCACCTTGAACGGCGAGACCGTCATGGGATTAAAACCCGTGATGGGCTACCTGCATCGCAACCATGAGAAAATCGGCGAGCGCAATACCTTTACACAGATCATCCCCTACACCGACCGCCTCGATTATTTCAACTCAATGAGCAATAACTTTGGGTATGTGACCGCCGTTGAGAAATTGATGAAAATTCAGGTTGCTGAACGCGCGGAATATATCCGCGTAATCATGGCGGAACTCAGCCGCATCCAAAACCACTTGATCTTTGTCGGCATGTTGATCAACGACCTCGGTTCGATGTTCACACCTGCGTTTTATGTCTTTGAAGAGCGCGAATTAATTCTTGACATCTTTGAAGCCGTATCCGGCTCGCGTATGATGTGTAATTACTATCGCTTTGGCGGCGTAGTGCGTGATGTTTCTGACGAGATGCTGCAAAAGATCAAAGACCTGGTCTTCGAACGTCTGCCCGCCAAGACCGATGAAGTGGAACGCCTCCTGAACGAGAATGAACTTTTGGTTGGACGTTTGAAAGGCACGCACGTATTGAGCGCAGAAGACGCGATCAACTTCTCAGTGACAGGTCCTGTATTACGCGCCTCAGGCGTGCCATACGATCTGCGCCGCGCCGACCCGTATTCAATCTACGACCGCTTTGATTTTGATGTGGCAGTGCGTCACAACGGCGACATGATGGACAACTACCTGATCCGCTTTGACGAGATCAGACAGTCTCTGCGAATCCTGGAGCAAGCCCTCAAGCAAATCCCACAGGGTCCGATCAACTCACAGAAACCAAATTACCAAATCAAAGTCCCGGCAGGTGAGGCGTACGGTCGCATTGAATCGCCCAAAGGCGAGTTGGGTTTCTATATCGTCTCAAATGGCAAGGGAAATCCCTATCGCTATCACGTCCGCGCGCCTTCGTTTGTCAATCTGACTGCCATTGAGAAGATGTGCATCGGCACAAAGATTCAAGACTTCGTCGCCCTGCTTGCCATGCTGGATATCGTCATGGGCGAGTTGGACCGCTAACAGGAGAAACGACCATGTATGGATTAGGCATTCTAAAAGGACTCAGCGTAACCTGGAAGCGCTTCTGGGATACGTATATTGACGACATCTCTTGGGCTGTAAGCGGCAAAAAACGCTATCGCACCGAAGAAGGCATCAAGCATCGTTCCAGCAAAAACACAAAAGGCATCTTCACTGTACAATATCCCGAAGAACAACTGATCGTGCCTGAAGAATTTCGTTTTCTGCCCTTTTTGGTCTACGATGAACTCGCAGACGGCACAAAGGACATTCGCTGTACTTCATGCGGAATTTGCGCCAAGGTCTGCCCGCCGCAATGTATCTGGATCGTGCGCTCAAACGACCCCGTAACAGGCAAGCCTGTTGCCGTTCCCGCGGCTTACTACCTTGACGCTGACATCTGCATGAACTGTGGTTTCTGCGCTGAGTATTGCCCGTTCGACGCGATCAAGATGGATCACAATTTTGACATCGCCTCAACCGAACGCAGTGTCTACAACCTTGAAAGATTATTAAAACCCGCGTCATACTACGCAGAAATTCGTCCGCAGAATTTCACGATGGAAGAGGAAGCCCGCAAGGCAAAAGAAGCCGCCAAAGCCGCAAAGGCTAAAGCCGCCGCCGCACCTGCTGCATAAAGATATCAACCACGAAGGATCACGAAGAGGCACAAAGGTTTTATTTTGTGTAACTTTGTGACCTTCGTGGTAAAAATTTTAATAGGTAAATGAAATGACAATTACAAAAGAAGCCGTACTAGCCGCGCTTGGAAAAGTGCAGGAACCTGAGTTACACCAAGACCTCGTCACCCTGAATATGATCCGCGAGTTGGAGATCGAAGGCGATAAAGTCTCTTTTACAGTTATGCTCACCACCCCTGCCTGCCCCTTGCGCGGACGGATTGACAAGGAAGTTAGAGAAGCCGTAATGACCGTCGAAGGCGTAAAAACCATCGAAGTCAAAATGGACTCGGACGTGCCAAATGATGGTCGTATGCGCGGGCTGGTCAATATGCCTATCCGCAATGCAATTGCGATTGGCTCAGGCAAAGGTGGCGTGGGCAAATCCACAGTTTCTGTGAATGTGGCGGTTGCGCTCGCCCAAAGCGGAGCGCGCGTGGGGCTCATGGATGCGGATATTTACGGACCCAACACCCCCACCATGCTCGGTGTGGATAAACTCCCTCCGGCTATTGGGCAGAAACTTGTTCCCGCAGAAGCCTTTGGCATCAAGATGATCTCGATGGGCTTGTTAGTCAAGCCAGGTCAGCCGCTCATCTGGCGCGGCCCAATGCTCAACTCAGCCATTCGTCAATTCCTGAGTGACGTTGAGTGGGGTGAATTGGATTACCTTATTATTGATCTCCCCCCCGGCACCGGCGACGCGGCATTGTCCTTGGCGCAAGCCCTGCCCCTGAGCGGCGCGGTGGTTGTGACCCTGCCGCAACTGGTCTCGCTGGAAGATGCCAGCCGAGGCTTAAACATGTTCAAGCAATTGGAAGTGCCCATCCTCGGCGTGGTTGAAAACATGTCGTACCTTGATCTGCCCGACGGCACCCGAATGGATCTCTTTGGCTCCGGCGGCGGCGAAGAACTGGCTCGAGCCACCGACACAACCTTCCTCGGTAAAATTCCGATTGATCAAAATGTTCGCATCGGCGGCGATACGGGCAAACCAATCGTTGTCTCGTATCCTGAGTCAGCGGTCGCAAAATCCATACAAGAGATTGCGCAAAAAATTGCGGCAAAAGCCAGCGTCGCAGCAATGACAGCAAGCAACGCTCTGCCAATCAATATTACTGAATAAATCAGGCGTAAAAAAATAAAAAGCCCTTGCATGGTTTTATGCCTGCAAGGGCTTTTTATTTATGCGTTTTTGTCAAAAGATTTAGAGACTGTTTAATAAGCCCGCTTTTTGACCACAAAGGCACGAAGGGAAAAAACTTTGTGGCTTTGTGTCTTGGTGACTTCGTGGTGAAGTTATGAAACAGTCTCTTAACCCCGCAACGCGCTGATTCCCGTTTTTCAATCAACAATAAAAAGTTTTGCGCCGCCTTTTGTATGGGAGCGATGCGGCTCAGCATGGTCAGCAACTTGATAACTCATTCCCGGGGTTAGGATAAACTTTCTACCATCAGCAAGTTCGGTATGCAATTCACCTTCAACGCAAAACAAAATATGTCCTTTTTCGCACCAGTGATCGGCGAGGTAGCCCGCGCTGTATTCCACCATGCGCACGCGAATATTATCAAATTGCTGTGTATACCAGAGCGCCATTCCTGTTTCGCCTTTATGCTCGGTTGGAACAATGCCAGCCCAATCTGTCACACCAAAAGGGATATTTTTCATTTCCATGTTAACCTCCGAATTTTTCAATGACTTTCATTAATTCCCGCGGCGAATGGACAAGATAATCAGCCGCAGCGCCGATCAACGTTTCGGCGCTCTGATGTCCCCAACTTACGGCGATACTTTTTACGCCTGCCTCTTTTGCCGCACGGATGTCGCTCGCCGCATCACCGACCATAAAAACCGCTTCGCCCGCCGCCGCAAACTGATTCTGCGCGAGTGATATTTTCTCCGCCTTCGAGCCTGGAGAATCCACCCCATAAATCACTCGAATAACATCAACCAAATGATGCCTGATGAGAAAAGCAGTCACAATTTCTGATGAATTGCTTGTGACAATACCAATGACATTGCTTGAAGATAACTCCTGTATAACCTCACCCAACCCATTGAAAATACTGGGCGGAGATTTCTTGCCCGCAATCTTTTCCAAACAGCGGCGGACAAATTCATCCACAAGTGATTCAGGGACTTCCAGTTGCCGTCCGTATGTTGCAAAGGACATAATTTCCAGCACATCCAGATCATTGGGCGTTGCAATATGGCTTACTCCCAATTCGTTGCACGCTTCCTGCCCAAACTGGATCAGGTCATCCAGAGTGTCTGCGAGTACGCCGTCAAAGTCAAAGAGGATCAGTGTCATGGTTGGCGTTGATTATATTGGGTTATTGTTTTTTATACACACACAAATCCATCTGCAAATTTTCACGAATGAACGAACAAAAAATCTCCCAATAAAGCGGGAGATTTTTTGTTCGTTGGTTATGCCGCAACTGCAATATATTCCGCAACTGTGACACTGTCAGGAATGGGCAAATTATCTTCCAACATGCCCTGCACATGCATTTCCACGGCTTCATGCATATTGCATTCTGTTTCAGCGCGCGTCTTGCCAGTCGCAACACATCCTGGTAAATCAGGACAATATGCAGAGTAATTTTCATTTGTTTTTTCGATAACAATAAGAAAGCGATACATTATTTACTTCCTTTCTTCTCTTCTTTCAATTGAGCCTGTTTCAAAACGCTATTCAATGTTCCTGGAGCCATTTCATCGCTTGGATGTCCTGCAATCGTAACGCGACCAACCTTTTGAGGGTGCTTATATTGCCTGTGACTGCCTTTTGTCACAACCAAATACCAACCATCTGCCTCAATGAGTTTGATTATGTCTCGAACCTTCATAGGATGAATTTTAGCACAACTCTATTATGATGTTTTATCCATTACCTGCCATTACATGCACTTGTTAATATTCTAACTTATAATTGCAATCAACCAATCGCAAATCCAAAACTTGTACCGAGCCTGTCGAAGTATCGTCAATCGAAAACTCCAACCACTCAACCACGAGACTAAAAAAAACACATGACCACTCAACTAATCGAATGCATCCCAAATTTCTCCGAAGCGCGCCGACCTGAAATTATTGACCAGATCGCCGCCGCCATTGAATCGGTCAGCGAAGTGAAATTACTTGACCGTTCCTCTGACCTCGACCACAATCGAACAGTCCTAACCTTTGCAGGTTCGCCCGCAGGTGTGGAAGAAGCAGCCTTCCGTGCCATTCAGACCGCCGCCGAACTAATCGATCTTGATCAGCACACGGGCGCGCATCCGCGCATTGGCGCAACGGATGTTTGTCCCTTCGTACCTTTAAGCGGCGCCAGCATGGACGATTGCATTGCCATTGCCCAAAGGCTTGGTCAGCGCGTCGGGAGTGAACTCAACATCCCTGTCTATTTGTATGAAGCGGCGGCAAC
>JAIFKY010000154.1 GCA_020049345.1 Anaerolinea sp. | reverse complement strand
GATGCGGCTGACCTGCCCCGCCCTCAAGCAAGTCTGGCAGGCAGTGAAGGTGAATTATGGCAACTACAATCTCATCCATCGACTCTACCATCAGCAAGAACCTCGCAACCACATTTCAAACCGCAATCAAGGCAAGCATCGAAGCCCAAAGCACCTCCCTCAATCGGGTGCAGTTGCAAAAGGAAAGCCTGAGTGTGAAGCGCGGAATCTATGCCGATGTCAAATCGAATTTCGATGCGTTGCAGGGCGCAGTTCAGGCGTTAATCAGCAGCCAGGCTTCTTATGGACTTGCTCTGGTCTCAAAGGCAAGCGTCACACCTGCCACTGCCGGAACCAGCGTGATCACCCTCGGCGTCACCAGCGAAACCACGCCCGCTTCCGATTACGATTTCACCGTGACCCATCTGGCAAAGGCACACAGCCTCGCCTCCGCCACCGCCTCCAGTCCTGACGTTGCCTTGAACAAGAGCGGAACATTTTGGATGGGTGGGACGGGAGTCGCCGCTTTGCAAACCGAATCATCGCCCGGCGTGTACAGCGACTTTGTTCCTTCAACGTCTGTGACAGGCGCTTCAACTTCAACAGTAGCCAGTGGACAACGTGAATTGGGAACGGGAGATTATTCTGTGCAGGTGCGCGACTCTAGCGGCGTCCGCCAGTTCAGGCTGGTCAATGCCGATGGCAACGCCGTCTCCATCCGCAAAGCCGACGGCTCATCGAGTTTCACTTCGGAATGGCAAAGTATGCCCAGCGCGGCTTACGATACAGGGCGCGGCCAAACCCTGACCTTGAACAGGGCTGGCGGACTCGAAAGTACCGCCTTCCACTACACCGCCAAGGGAACATCCATCACCGTTGATAGCAGCGATACTCAGCGCAATATTGTCACAGCGATCAATGCCGCCACACAACCTGAGGGACACGACTTCCGCGCCTCGATTGTCGCCAACCAACTGGTTCTGACAGCCTCCCAGAGCGGGGTGAATCATGCCATGCTCTACACAGATGGAGCCGCGCTTGGATTCAACACGCTTTTACAGGAAGCCCGTAATGCCGAGTTCACGGTCAACGGCATGAGCGTTTCGCGTTCCAGCAACAACAACCTAACTGATGTTGTCGAGGGCATTACCCTTTCGCTGGCAGGCGACGCGGAAGGCAAGAGCGCGCGTTTGAGTGTCAGCGCCAGCGCGGATAAAGCCGCCGGATTGATGACCACCCTGGTCAGCAAATTCAACGCCGCGATCAGCCATCTGAAAGACAAGATGGCTTCCACATCCAAAACTGAAAATGGAAAGACCTCATACACCCGCGGCGTGCTCAGCGGCGAAACAGTTTTTAGTAATTTCCGTACCGACATCTCGTATCGTATGAGTCGCAGTTATTCCAATAGCGGTTCCTTCAAACGCTTTGAAGATATCGGCTTATCCTTCGACAAGGATATGAAATTGACCATTGATTCTGCAAAGTTCAGCGAAGCGCTCAAAAATAACACGTCCAGCGTGACCGCTCTGCTGGATGCCGGCATGGGAGAGATCAACACCGTGCTTTCACGTTACACAGGAACCAGCGGTATGCTCACAAGGTCGTTGAGTTCCATCGAGTCACAAAGCAAGGAATTTGATCAACGTATTTCCAAGTACAACGCCGCGCTGGATCTACGCAAGCAGACTTTATACAATCAATTTATGGAATATCAAGCCCAACTGGTGGATCTTGGAAACACCGCCACCATGTTTGGCATTGACCTGGGTTCAACTGTGAACACATCCGGTTGAGCATAAAAGAGAGGATTGTGCCAATGAATCCTTCATCCATCCAACCGGTTGGCTCTGTTCAACAAACAGAGAACAATGCGCTTACAAAATTAACGGCCACGATTCAAGCGGATATATCTGCGCGACAACGGCAGATTCCTGCCAGTTTGGAAAAGTCCCAGCCCGAGGTTGAAACCGCAGTAAATCAGGAGAACAGCCTCGAAAATATTTCGATCCATTTTCGTGTGGATGACAAGACCAATAATGTGACCATCTTTTTAGTGGATCGGAAATCCAGAAAGGTTGTGCGCTCCATCCCCGCCAGCGAACTGCAAAAAATGCAGATCGGCGACCTGTTGAAATTGACCGTTTGATGTAGGTCATGTTTGTAATGTGACCGTAACAAAAATTTTCCCCCTGTCGTTTACGGCGGCGGGGATGTTTCCGCGAGTAGGACATTCACGCTGGAAGTGTGACCTGCGGGGGACAAAGAATTTATGCGGAATTAATGAGCAGGCGCTCAAGTTCGCCCTTTGCGAGCCGAAACTTTCTACATCGTCAAATCATTTTATGAGGACAGAGACCATGTATCAATCAGCATATCGCAATCAATATCAGCAACAGGATGTCATGAGCGCCAGCCCGCTGCGCCTTGTGATTATGACCTACGACCTGGCAATTCGTTCCTGTGAACAGCAGGATTTCGCCAAGGCGGTCAAGACCATCAGCGCCCTGCGCGACGCGCTGGACATGGATTACCCCGAAGCATCCCTTGGTTTATTCCGCCTGTACCAATGGTGCCTGGAATGCATTCGCCAGGGTGATTACAAATCTGCTGCCGCTACTCTTGGCGAATTGCGCGGCGCCTGGGTCGCCACCGAAGAAAAAATCGCTGCCCGCCGAAATGAAATCCCAGCCATGCCCGCCGCGCCCACATATTCCACATCCTTCGGCAATATCCTCACCTAAAACGTTCAACGTTGAACGTTCAACCTAAAAAGCGCCTTTCCGAGAGGAAGAGGGCGCTTTATTTAATTCACACAAAATTTATTTTAACTTCACACTGCTTTTACTCCCTTTATCCACTCCTTTTGATACTATGGTGTCAACAAGGAGCAAGGTCATGAGTTTCTGGAATTCACTCCGCATTGGTTTATCTGGGTTGACAGCGCAACGCCTGCGACTGGACTTGATCTCTAATAATATCGCCAACGCCCAAACCACACGCACCGAGCAGGGTGGTGCCTATCAACGCCAGGATGTGATCTTCACGGCTGAGGGACAGAACGGCTTCCTGCCAAAGTTGGTCGCCGCCCGCCGCAGTCAGGAAATTACTACGCAGGGCGGAGTGCAGGTGGCGCAGATCACCACCGACACCGAAACCGGCGCCAGGGTCTACGACCCAACTCACCCCGATGCAGATGCGGATGGCTACGTCACCTATCCCAATGTGGATATTGTCGTCGAGATGACCAACATGCTTTCGGCAACCCGATCCTACGAAGCCAACCTGGCATCGGTGGAAGCATCCAAACGAATGGCGCTCAAAGCTCTTGAGATCGGACGGTAAACAATGTCCATTCAACCGATTACCTCCAGTCCCATTCCGCCCATTTCGGAAATCAATTCAACCCAGAAACCAACCGCCAGCGGAAGCACACAGCAGATCGCGAAATCGTTTGAGGATATGCTTTCCACTCTTAATCAATCACAGCAGAATTCCGACAACCTGGTGGAACAACTGGCGCGGGGCGAAAACGTGGACCTGCATACCGTGATGATCGGGCTGGAGGAAAACAATGTCAACTTCAACGTGGCGCTGGGCATCCGCGACAAGCTGGTCGAAGCCTATCGTGAAGTAATGAGAATGCAAGTCTGAGTTTTTGCGGAAAACTTATTATGCTGACTACTCTTCAACAGCAATTCCTAACCTATTGGAAAAAACAAAGCATCGGCAGGCAGATCACTCTGGTTGCCTTGGCGCTTTCGGTGCTGATCTTGACTCCGGTGTTGGTGAACTGGGCGAACACGCCAAGTTATTCGGTTGCCTACTCCGGTCTCAGCGAAGCGGATGCAGCGCAAATCGTCCAAAAACTGGATGACAACAACATCACGTATCAATTGAAAAACAGCGGCACGATCGAAGTGCCGAGCGACCAGGTTTATTCCACCCGCTTGTTGATGGCGCGCGAAGGACTGCCGCAATCGAGCACGGTGGGTTATGAATTGTTCAGCGGCAGTTCCATGCTGGGCATGACCGAGTTTACACAAAAGGTCAATTATCAACGCGCCATCGAAGGCGAACTGGAACGCACCATCGGCAGTCTCGAAGCGGTCAAAGCCGTGAGAGTGCATTTGGTCATTCCAGAAAAAAGTCTGCTCACCGCCCAGCAAACACTTGCCACGGCATCTGTCACCATTCAGGTTGCCCTGGGGCAAACGCTTGATGCCTCACAAGTGCGAGCCATTACTCATCTGGTAGCCAGCAGTGTCGAAGGGCTGAAACCCGAAAGCGTGGTGGTGGTGGATAGCGAAGGCAACATGCTGGCCTCTGGCACAGGCTCGGAAAGCGAAACGAACATGAACGCCAGCGATAACCAGCGCGCTGTCGAAAAGGCGTACGCGCTCGAAGTGCAAAGACGAGTCCAATCCCTTTTGGACAAAATCCTCGGTCCCAATCGCTCTGTGGTGCAGGCAACCGTGGAAATGGATTGGACCCAGCGCGAAGTCACCTCCAACACGTACGCGCCGACCGAGGTTGCCCTGCGCAGTTCACAGGTCATCAACGAAACCTCCAACAGCGGCGGCGCTGCCGGCGGCGTTCCGGGTGCGGCATCGAACTTGCCCACTCCGGTTGCCACCACAACAGGAACGGGCGCCGAAAGTTATCAACGCAGCGAAGAAACGCTTAACTACGAAGTCAGCCAGGTGCAATCGCATGAGATCACCGCCCCGGGAGGAGTTGCACGCATTTCGGTCTCGGTGATGGTGGATGGAATTACAGACCCGGCTCAAATGGAAATTATCAAATCGGCAGTGCAGGTTGCCGCCGGAATCGACTCGACGCGCGGTGATCAAATTGTCGTTGAATCCTTTGCCTTCGACCGCACTGCCTTGGACGAATTGAATGCCGAACTTGCCGCCCAGCAACAACAGGAACTCTACATGCGGATCGCAATGAGCATTGCCGCTGCAATCGTTGTGCTTGCCATGTTCTTCTTTATCATGCGCATGATCAACAACACCCGCAACTCATCCAAGGTGGCATGGCGGGCGGTTATGCGCCCGGTGGGCGAAATGGCAGCCCTGCCGTTGGATACAGACTACAAACTTGCCGCGACAAAATTGCAGGACGATCTATCCATTGCGCTGGCACGCCTGGCCGAAAAAGAAAAAGGCGGTTTCTCCGCCCCGAAGATGGATAGCGGCGAAGATGTGGTTGTTCAAGTCCGGCCCAATCGCGCTCAAACAGCCACCGGTCTTGAAGATGAACAGAATGCCCGCGTCCTCACCCGATTGACAGAGGACAATCCAGCGACCGTGGCTGAGATCATCCAAATTTGGTTGAACGAGGGTAAAAAATCGTGAGCACCGGAATCGAGAAGGCTTCTGCACTTTTGCTTGGGCTGGGCGTTGACCGCTCTTCCCGCGTACTTCAATACCTGAACGAAGGCGAGATCGAACAGGTGCTGATGGTATTGGGCAAACCCGGCACAGTGGTTGCGCAAGATGTGCGCCACGAAGCCTTGAAGGAAGCCTGCGAACTCAGCATGTCAGAGACAGCCGATATGCGCGGCGGAATCGAATACACCCGCCAGTTGCTGGCGCGCGCAGTGGGTCCACGGCGCGGCACTGAAATTTTGGAGCGCATTTCGATCCACCAGCAAATGTCTTCCTTTGACATGCTCAAGAACGCCAACACCACCGAAGTGGCTGCCTTGCTTCAAGAGGAAATGCCGCAGACCATCGCACTGGTACTTTCCTATCTTGAGGCAAAAGTCGCCGCTGATATTTTGACCAGCATGACAAAGGAAATTCAGATCGAAGTCACCCTGCGCCTTGCCGCCATGGATCGTGTTTCACCGCAGGTGGTTCAACAGGTTGAAAAAAGCCTCAAGAGCAAACTCTCCAGCGTCATCAACGAAGCGGATTTTCGGACGACAGGCGGCGTGACGTTTTTGGTAAAGGTGCTCAATCAAGTGGATCGCGGCGCGCAAAAATCGATCTTTGACGCGCTTGAAACCACCAATGCCAAACTGGTGGAAGAGATCCGCGCCAACATGTTCACCTTTGATGATGTCATCAAACTCGATGACCGCACCATGCAGCGCGTCCTGCGCGACATCAACAAAGCAGATTTGGCGCTGGCTCTCAAAGGCGCCACCGAACGTCTGCGCGAAAAAGTGTTCACCAATCTTTCGGAAAGAGCGCGCGAAAATCTAAAAGAGGAGATCGAAATTCTCGGCCCGCAACTGGCAAAGAATGTGTACACGGCTCAACGCAAGATCGTGGATGCCTGCCGCTCGCTCGAAGAATCCGGTGAAATTGTGATCGCCGGCGGAGGAGGGGAAAATGAAGTCATTGCATGAAGCCCGCTTGACCCCCGCAGTTTCCGCCTGGAATCCGCCCGAGTTGGATGCGGAACTTTCCGAGCAACAGCCCACCGATCAAAAGGAACAGGCGCTTGCCATCTTCCAAGACGGAAACGGCGCGAAACGGGACGGCAAATCTGTATTGCACGCCAAAACGACAGACAAAAACTTTACAGCATGGCAGCCCGGCCTTTTGGGCGCTCAAACCGAAAACGTGCGTGGAGATGAATGGACTTTTCTCGAAGTGCGCGAAAGCCCCACTGCCGCGCCGCACACTCCGCAGTCTCGCAGGGAAGTTTCCACTGGAATTGCGCAACGCGAACTGTTGCACTCGGAAAATGAAGTCTCATTGATTCTGGAAAAAGCGCGTCGTCAGGCAGAGGAAATCATTCTATCCGCTCAGGCGGGCGCGGATGATGCGCTTCTTCAGGCTCAAGCGGAAATTGATGAACAAAAAAAATTAGGTTACGAACAAGGCCGGAACGAGGCGCGCGCCGAACTGGAACACGCCCTCAGCGCCGCGCGGAAAATGAGCGCGGAAATGCAAGCCTGGAGCGATGATCTTGTTTCGCGCGGCGAGGAAATTCTGGTTGAAATGTTGAAGGAGATCGCAAGAAAGATGTTCGGCGAAGGCGTGAAGTTGGATGCCGAAGCCTTGCGCGTTCATTTGAATCAGGTCATGGAAAACGCGCGCGGATTGGGCGTTTTGAAAATCTTCCTCAACCCCAACGACGCAAAACTGCTCGACTCCTCGTGGGGCGAACAGCAAATGCTGAGTTTGGGCGAGCAGGTAAAGATCATCCCCACCAGCAATATCATCCGCGGCGGCTGCCTGATCAAAGGCAATATCGGCACCGTGGACGGGCGAGTGGAAACCCAGCTTCAATCCATTTTGAAAACTTTCGAGGAGACGGGTCAGCCCGCCGGATAAACAATGCAAAACAGCCCTCTCGACCTTTCCCGTTTTCGCAATGCCATTTCGCAAAGCAACCCGCTTTCCATCACCGGACGCGTCGTTCAAGTTGTCGGCTTGACGGTGGAAACGATGGGACTGAATTGTCAGATCGGCGAAATTTGCGAAATTCAAACCAGCAACAAAACCGCGTTGATGGCTGAGGCGATTGGCTTCCGCAATAACAGAATGTTGCTCATGCCGCTCGGCAGCATGGAAGGCATCCAGCCGGATAGCACCGTGCGATCAGTTTCGCAGGTCTTCAAAGCTCCCGTGGGACGTTCGCTGATCGGCCGTGTTTTGAATGGCTTGGGCGAACCGATTGATGGCAAGGGACCTTTGAAAGCATCCAGCCGCGCATCCATCAACCAGACACCGCCGCACCCATTACAACGCTCGGCGATTGGAGAACCACTTGTGACCGGCGTGCGTGTGATTGACGGCATGTTGACCTGCGGAAAAGGTCAGCGTATGGGAATCTTCGCCGGCAGCGGCGTGGGAAAAAGCACCCTGCTTGGCTCGATTGCCCGCAACTCTGAAAGTGATATCGCCGTGATCGCCCTGATCGGTGAGCGCGGACGCGAAGTGCGCGAATTTTTGGAACGCGATCTTGGTCCCGAAGGCTTGGCTCGCTCGGTCATCATCGTTTCCACATCCGACCAGCCGGCGTTGATGCGCTTGAAGGCTGCCTCGGTTGCCATGACCATCGCCGAATATTTCC
>JAIFKY010000141.1 GCA_020049345.1 Anaerolinea sp. | reverse complement strand
CGAATATTCATAAGAGGCTTTGGCTACGCCGACAGCGGCTGAGGCGGAGGCAATTCTCAACGAAGCCAGGATCAACTCAAAGTCGTGACCCGCTTCGCCGCCCAATCGATTCGCCGCGGACACTTTCACAGAATCCAATTTGACTCGATACAGCGGCAGCGCGTTCAGGCTCATCAATTTTTCGCGTTCATCTGAAACGGATAATCCCGCCACGCCTTTGGGGACGATGAAGCCCTGTGTTTTGCCGTCGAGGTTGGCGTACACAATCATGGCTTCGGCGTTTTTGGCGAAAGGCACGAACGCTTTTTCACCGTTGAGGACGTAGTCGCCGCCGTCGGCTGTGGCGATGGTGCGGAGCGCGTTGGGGTCGAAGTCGAAAGCGTATTCAATCAGTGCGGCGGTGTAGGGTGCCCAATTGCCTTCGACAATTTTTGGAAGGTACTCAGACTTTTGCTCTTCGCTGCCGCCCAACAAAATGGGCATGGCAAACAGAGACGGGGTCATGACTGCCAACGCGCCCGCAAGGTCGCCAAATGCCATTTCTTCAAAAGCCAGCGCGCCAGTCACAGCGGAGCGGTCGCCAAATCCGCCGTAGGCTTCGGGCATGGAGGCTTGCAAAAAGCCAAGTTCCCAGCCCTTGCTGATGAGCTTCTTCGGCAGTTCGCGGCTTTCTTCCGCATCATGCGCGGCGGGACGCAAATCATTTTGCGCGTACTTCCCCACCGCATCCACCAACATTTGTTGCTCTTCGTTTGGTTCAAATGAATACATTGGTTTTTCTCCTTTGGTTATCACTTCGCGCTGAGCGAAGTCGAAGCGCCATACACGCGCAACGTCCTTCGACTTCGCTCAGGACGTAAATTACTTCAACAATCCATGAAACATCAAATCGGCATATTCATCTGCAATTTTTTCGATGGATTTATCTCCTTCAGGTCGGTACCAGGTTAGGGTCCAGTTCATTACCCCCATTAGGGCGCGGACTGCCATGCCCGCATCGGCACAACAGAAAATTCCCGCCGCCATGCCTTCATCCACAGTATCGCGCCAGAGTTTTTCAAATTTGTCGCGCTGTGGAACATGCCGCGCATGAGACTTTTTATCCAGAGAGCGATGTTCAAACAACAGGACGGCGGTGAGGTCGGCATTTTGCGAAAGCGCAGATAAATAAGCGCGAATCATCTGCCTGAGTTTTTGGTCTGCGGGGATGGGTTGAACGGTGATGCCGGCAATGTGTTCGGTCAACATGCCGAGGGCGCGTTCCAACAGCGCCAGCAGAATTTCCTGCTTGGATGCGACGTGATGGTAGAGGCTTGCCTTTTGCAAATTGACCGCTTCCGCAATGGCAGACATGGAAGCGCCATGAAACCCCTTCTGGCGAAACACCTGCGCGGCGGCGTCGAGAATGTCATCTCTGGTCATCGTCTCTCCTTCCCTACCGAACGGTAGGTAGGGATATATTATCAAACAGAGCCGCGAAAGTCAAGCCTATAAAGTAAAATAACGATGTTTTGTATATCAAGGGAGACCGCCTGATGAATATTTGCAAGACCGTTTTCTGCCTTGGGTGGGCAACCTGACAGGCAAACACATTCGTTTTTCAAAAGGAGAATTTCATGAAACCCCATCACACTTCAGCGATCGTATTTGTATTGCTCGCTCTGAGCGTCATTCTTTCCGCCTGCGGTCCCAGCCCAGAGCAGGTGTACCTGGAAAAGTTAAACGCGCCCATCACAGCCTATAATGCCAAATTCGACGCGTTCACTGCCATTGAGCTGCCCGACAACCTCGACGCGCCGGATTGGGAGGCGAAAATCATTACGGCGCTGGACGAACTCGATAAAGCCGCCGTTGATCTGGGAGCCGTCGCAGGCGAAGCGCCGGAATCCTGCGCCGCGCTCGACGGATATGTAACCGAAATTGCCAGCAATACAGGCGCCATGACCAACTCCTTCCGTGATTTAATCACCGAGGCGAAAAACTATAAAAACGAAGTAAACCAGCAATCCGCCTTCTTTGATGCCGTGGTGACTCTCACCACGGCATACGGGGAAAAAATTTCGGTGACCACCGCCATCTTCGAAGTTCCCGATAACCCAGCTGACCCGGACTGGCAATCGAAATCTGCCGCGGCAATCGCCGAGTTGGAGCAAGCCGCCAATAACCTGGGAAATATCCCAAACGTCCCCGAAGCTTTCATCTCGATCAACGAGACGCTTAAACAAATTCCCACCGAAACAAATACACTGACAAAATCTATGCGCGAAATGATGGCATATTTTGCCGCTGGCGACAACAAGTCAGCTCTGACGAAAATGCAGGAAGTCGGTACGCTTTATCAAAATATAGGCAACATCTTGATGCAGATCGATACTGGCAGCATCATGAACTCCATACCCAGCGACGAAGCGCTCAAAGCCAAATTGAAGGAAACCGAAGACGCCAGCAATAAACTCACTGAACTAATTGGCAAGGCAAACGCGGAAGTTGACAAACTCAGCCCAGAGTAAGCCAGCATTCCCAAACAAAAAGCCGCCCTCCATCGAGAGCGGCTTTTTGTTTTTCAACACAGGCGAACCACCAGCCAAGCGCAGACC
Organism: Anaerolinea sp.; assembly: GCA_020049345.1. Taxonomy (GTDB): domain Bacteria; phylum Chloroflexota; class Anaerolineae; order Anaerolineales; family Villigracilaceae; genus Villigracilis. The sequence continues at coordinate 5,460 of JAIFKY010000141.1, read as the reverse complement.
CGCTTCCCCACATTGCATCCGATTCATCCACATGATAGGACAGTTGATGATGACAATTTCATGCTGGCGTTTCAACTGGTTGCGAAGAATATCCACCGTATTCGTGTGCAGGGTTCCAGCCAGGCGGCTTTCTGCCGCGAACTCAGGCTCGACGATGATGATGATGGTTTCGCCATGCTGTCGGCACAGCGAGATATCGGAAATATCCTCCAGAAAAAAATTCTTCGTCACGCGCTAATGGCATTCACCAACGCGGGCAATATCTCGCCTGATTTGCCATGGAATAAAAAGTCAACTTTTTCAGTGAGTGGGGTCGGCTCGGCGTTGATCTCAATCACAACGGCGCCATCGGTTCGCGCGGCATGAGCCAACGCTGCGGCAGGTTGCACAACGCCAGATGTCCCAATGGAAAAGAAAACCTGACAGGTATGCGTGGCATTAATTGCCGCATCAAGTTGCGCGCGCGGCAGGGATTCTTCAAACCAGACCACATCAGGTCGTAACAATCCGTTACACTTTTCACAGCGCGGCACAGACTTAAGATCATCACCCCAGGTTTCAGCAAAAGTTCCACACTCAGAACAGCGGACGTTCAAGATATTGCCATGCAGTTCAAGGATGTTTTTGCTGCCCGCCATGCGATGTAAACCGTCTACATTTTGAGTAATGAGCGTAAATTCAGGGAAGATCTTTTCCATTTCGACCAGCGCGTAATGACCCGCGTTGGGTAGCGCTCCTTTAGCGGATTCGCGCCGCGAGGCGTACCAATCCCAGACCAGTTTTGGGTCGCGCGCAAATGCCCCGGGGGTGGCCAAATCTTCGGGTCGATACTGCGCCCACAGTCCGGCTTGAGCGTCTCTAAAAGTGCGGAGTCCGCTTTCCTGTGAAACTCCAGCCCCCGTTAAAGCAACAACGCGAGTGGACTTTTTCAGAAGTTGAATCAATTCGGGCGGAAAAGTCGTCATGGCGCAAGCACCGTCGGCGTAGCAGATACAGCCGAATCAGCGGTGGGCGTTGGCACACATTCCAACAAGGTGAGCCGTTCGCTAAAAATATCTGTTCGCGCAACCTGGTTGGCATTTGAATCTGTTGAGACAATCTGATATTGAACCCAGGCGTTCTCAAAATAATCAAGGGATTTCATTTCCAAGGGAACCAAATCATGTGTGTATTCGCCAACGCGAGCCGGTTGCATGGGAAGGCTTGTCCATTCACTCGTTGCGCCTGATTGTTTGCTCTTAAAACGCACAAAAAGCACAACAAAGCTCACACTTGAAGCGTCGGCCACTTGCACCGTGAAATTCACCGCGCCGGGCAGGCATACTTTCCCCTTATAAAACTGTTCTTCAGAAATGGCAATTTTTGCAAAACCCTTTATCGGCGGCGGCGGCGTGACAAATGTAATTGGAGTCGTTGAAGGCATTTGCATAATCACCAACAGCGTGGGAGTGGAAGCGGGTGTTGAAGTTTTTCTCTTTTGCCCCACCATGGTCGGTGTCACAGTAAAAGTCGGAGAGGGAACAGTCGGCGTAAGTGTCGGCACATCTGTCGCTGTGTTTGTAAAGAAAGTCGGCACAACCGTAACCGTGGGCGGTATTCCTAAAAATTCATTAACAGACATTGAACAGGCAGAGATCAATGCGGCAACAATCAGGAAAATAAATATTTTTTTCATGTGAAATTGAATCCTTTTTTCAGGCGCGGAAGTGTTGGCTACATACATGGAGAAAGCGCAATCTCATTTGTATAAATCTTGGTACGTCCTATCACATCTCCCGCATCATTTGTCGCCACCAACTGGAATAAAATCCACGAATTTTTATAATGATTATGTCCACGGGTAGTATTTGCGGCTAATGAATAGGAAAAGTTTCCGTTACCGTGTTTTTGCATTGAATTGCCTGTAGTCCAGGGCGTGTAATCCTCTTTTGTCGCTGATTTAACCTGCACGAAAATAATTACGCTAAATACATCTTCCGGGTTTTCCACCTGCGTGATAATTTTGGTCTTATTGGGTTGGCAACTCCCCCAGTAAATGACCTTCTCAGAAATCTGAACGGAAAGAAACCCGGGGCCAGGTCGAATTGGGGTTGGCGTCAAAAAGGGGGTAACTGTATTCTTCCCGATAAACATGGGCATGGCAACAAAAGTGGTGGTCGGCTGATTTGGATCTTGAGTGGGAATATGCACAACAGTTTGCGAAGGGGTAATGGTGGGCGTAATCGTTGCAGTGGGCGTATCCATTGGCGTGAATGTCACAGTTGCAGGGGCGGCGGGCGCAGGCGTATTCGCGGCTCCTGCGAAACCCGAACAAGCCTGTATAAAAATTGCCAACGCCGCTACAAGATAAATTTTACGCATGTATAGCCTCTTTTTCATCTTACTACAAAATATATTCCCCTCATATTTTACAACATGCCATCAATTAAAGTATAAACTTCCAGCAATTGCCAGTTATGAAAAGCCATTATCCACAGATTGCACAGATTTAGAGAGTGTTTCTTAAAAGGATTTTTACCACTGAGATCACGAAGATCACTGAGAAAAAAATTATTAAAAAATTTCTGTGACCTCTGTGCTCTCTGTGGTTAATACTCTTTTCTCGCACAAACTTGGACTTAAGAAACGCTCTCTTAGCGGATTTTTCGTACCTTCTCAATATTTTGGGGCGCACATCAGACTTCCGAAGTCTTACTCACTCCGATTTTTTGAGAAGATACGATTTTTCGCTTTAATCTATGCAACCTGTCAAACCGATAGATGAAAAAAAGCCGTACTGGAAATTTCTGCAGCGATTCGGCGAATTGAAGTATAAATTTTTCTGGTATAATCCCAACCCGTGACTGGTCCTGCCCTATGGTCACCCCGCTTAGTTTGGCGGGGCAAGGCTGTGGACACGGAGACCTGCAAAAAATCTAAACGAAAGGAAGCACACGTCATGCCACTTGCAAAAGAAGTTAAGACCAAGGCGATTGAAGATTTTCATCGCCACGACAAGGATACCGGTTCGCCCGAAGTGCAAATCGCCATCCTGACCAACCGCATTACTCAACTCACCGAGCATTTGCGAAGCAACAAGCAGGATCAATCCTGCCGACGCGGTTTGCTCAAATTGGTTGGTTCTCGCCGCCGATTGCTCACGTACTTGCGCTCAAGCAATTACCAGCATTATCTAAGCGTAACCGAACGATTGAACCTCCGCCGTAAGTAAGTTTGTTAGACCCTAAAGGTTGCGAGACTTTTAGGGTCTTTTTAATCAGGGCGAGAGTGCGACGCACCCACCCTTACCGGAACCCGCAGTCAGGAATTGAATAGCGCGAACAACACCGGTTGTTCCCACTCTTCAGTCCCTGACCCACTGGCGGGAAAGTAAAAGTAAGGGCAGGTCTGAGACCTGCCCCAACAGGAGACAAAAATAATGAAACCCGAATTAAAACGCTATTCAGCCGTTGTTGGTACGCGCACCTTTACCTTTGAAACCGGCACTCTCGCCGCTCAAGCAGGCGGCGCAGTCACATTCGGCGTGGAAGATTCCATCGTCTTTGCCGCAGCCACCATGGGCGGCATCCGCGAAGGGATCGACTTCTTCCCACTTTCCGTTGATTTCGAAGAACGCATGTACGCCGGCGGAAAAATCCCCGGCTCCTTCTTCCGACGCGAAGGACGCGCCTCCACAGATTCCATTCTCGTGTCGCGCCTGACAGATCGCCCCCTGCGCCCGCTTTTTGCTCACGGAATGCGAAATGAAGTGCAGGTTATCATGTACACATTCTCAGCCGATGGCGTCAATCCGCTGGATATTCTGGCGATCAACGCCGCTTCTGCCGCAGTCATGATCTCAGACATTCCCTGGGCTGGACCTGTCGGCGCTGTCCGCGTGGGACGGATCAACGGCGAGTTCGTGCTTAACCCAACTTTTGAAGAAATAAACGCCTCTGACCTCGACCTGAGAATTGCCGGCACCAAAGACGCGATCCTCATGGTGGAATGCGGCGCAAATGAAATTCCTGAAGATGTGATGGTGGCCGCGCTTGAACTGGGACATCAGGCCATGCAGCCGATCATTGACCTGCAACTCAAGATGCAAGCCGAAATTGGCAAGCCCAAACGCGAAGTAACCCTGACCACTGCAAACGAAGATTTACAAAAGAAAGTATTTGAATCAGTCAATGCAAAGATGAACGAATTGCTTGACAAGCCATTGAGCAAAGGCGAATTTTACGGCGGCATGGATGCACTACAAGCCGCCGTGGTCGCTGAATTATGCATCGAAGGTGACGCAACCGCTCCCGCCTCAAAAGATGTCAAATCTGCATTTAGCGAAGCCGAACACAAGATCGTGCGCGAGAGAATTTTGAGCATGGGCAAACGTCCTGATGGCCGCACCCCCACCGAAATCCGCCCGATCTGGTGCGAAGTGGGACTTTCTCCGCGCGCACACGGCACGGGGCTTTTCACACGCGGCGAAACGCAGGTATTATCCTTTGCCACGCTCGGCACACTGGGTGAAGCACAGGAACTCGACAATTTATCTCCTGAGAAAAACAAACGTTACATGCACCACTATTCCTTCCCGCCCTTCTCCACAGGTGAAGTCAAAATGCTTCGCGGACAGAGCAGGCGCGAGGTTGGTCACGGCGCATTGGCTGAACGCGCCCTCGAACCCGTTATTCCTGCTGAAGAATCCTTCCCATACGCCATTCGCGTGGTGTCAGAAGCATTATCCTCCAACGGCTCAACCTCAATGGGTTCAGTCTGTGGATCAACTTTGGCGTTGATGGATGCAGGCGTGCCGATCAAGGCTCCTGTATCTGGCGTTGCCATGGGACTCATCACCGACGAAACCGGCCGCTATCAAATTTTGACCGACATTCAGGGAACCGAAGATCACCTCGGCGACATGGATTTCAAAGTGGCTGGCACAGCCGAAGGCATCACCGCTTTGCAAATGGACATTAAGATCAGCGGCTTGAGCGCTCAAATGATGAAGGAAGCGTTGGCACAGGCTCACACCGCGCGCATGTCGATCATGGAAAAAATGCTGGCTGCGTTGCCCGAAGCCCGCGCAGAATTGAAACCGCACGCCCCGCGTATCATCACCGTAAAAATCCCGATTGACAAGATCGGCGCGCTCATTGGACCTGGCGGAAAGAATATCCGCGCTTTGCAGGAAGAAACCCACACCAAGATTGATATTCAGGAAGACGGCACAGTTTACATCGCCTCCACCGATGGCGTGGGCGCGAAGATCGCGCAGGAACGCGTGGCAGGACTGACCGAGTCTGTGGTAATCGGAAATATCTATACCGGCAAAGTTGTTCGCATTGAAGCCTTTGGCGCCTTTGTGAACCTGCTCCCCGGCGTGGATGGGTTGGTACATATTTCGCAACTGGCAAGTGAGCGCGTGAACTCTGTTGAAGATGTCTGCGCGATGGGCGATGAATTAACCGTGATGGTCAC